>VFLF01000767.1 GCA_009885185.1 Nitrosomonadales bacterium
CGCGATATCGCCAAGCGACTCCGAGAATTGGGCTTGCAATTCGACCGGCAGGCGCGCGGCTCGCACGAGATTTGGTTTAACCCGGTGTTAAACCGCTACACCACGATTCCGAATCACCCTGGTGATATGCCGGAAGGTACGCTGCGCGCCATTCTCAAACAGGCGGGCATCGACGCGGATTTGTTCTTGCGGAAAAAGTAGCCAGCGCTTGAAACACCAGCGTCCGCGCGCCCTATCCATTACGGGTTACGCGCGTTACGGGTTGCGGGTTACGCGCGTTCTCTAATTTTTCGTGTTCTCCCTATTCCCGGTGCGTATTGCGCCAATCACACCAATAATTCCAATAAGAATAAGCGACTCGGGAGGCCGCAAGTCAGCACCAAAAAGGTTTAAGACAATTAAGACACCAATCCCGGGAATACACCAAAGAGAAAATGCAATCCCATATCCCATGAATTTCGTAAGGAAAACCTCAACACTTCCGCCCGGACGCGAAATTAATAATATGCCACCACAGAGGAGGGACACAGGCCAAATCACCTCTTTGGGGAAATCCAAGTAGGAGAAGTGGATAAGCAGTCGCAATAACGAACGCTATAGCCAACGCGAGCCAACCCAGTATTTTGTTCATGTCGGCCGCCCTTTCCCTGCCCCAACATAAGGCGATATTGCTGTCAGGCATTGCACCACATCTCAAACCAGCGCCTACGTCGCCGTCTTAGTAAACCGAATAGTAACCGCCCGCGCTTTATCATCAGTAACCACATTCACCAGCGCCGGTTTGCCATTTTTGATCGCCAACTTGGCACGCTCCAACGCAGGACGAATATCCTCCGGTTTGTCCACCTGCTCGCCATGACACCCCAGCGATTGCGCGAATAAATCGAATCGCGTGTAGCCGAGGTTGCGCCCCGGTTTGTCGCCTTTGGGATCTGCGGTCCAGCCGCCGTTCAGGCTGATGACGACGATCATCGGGATGTTGTGACGCGCGGCGGTGTCGAGCTCCATGCAGTTCAGGCCGAAGGAGCCGTCGCCGTGGATCAGCACAACCTGCTTTTCAGGCCGCGCAATTTTTGCGCCTACGGCGAACGGCATGCCGACACCCATGGTGCCGAAGGTGCCGGAGTTGATGCGGTGGCGCGGGAAGAATGTCGGTATCGATTGCCGGCCGAAATTAAGAATCTCCTGGCCATCGACGACCAGCACGCCGTCGCGGTCAATGAAGTCGCGCACTTCCTTGCACAGGCGCAGCGGGTGGATCGGCAGGTTGCTGGTGGACATGGCTTTTTCGGCTTCGGGGGCCTTAAGATTTTCAATCTCCGACAGCCTTCCGCGCCAGCCCGCGTACAAACTCGATTTAACCCGCGTGGCAGATGCATCAAGCAACTGCTTCATCACTATTTTGGCGTCACCCGTGATGGACACATCCACGCGCTGGCTGCCGCTGATTTCATTCGCATCTATGTCGATGCGGATAATCTTGGCGTTGGCGGATACGCGCGGCGGCTTGACGTGGCCGAACACGTAGTTCAGGCGCGTGCCGACGATCAGCACGCAATCGGTTTCTTTCATCGCTGACGAGCGCGCATTCAAAAACGCCTGCGGGTGATCTTCTTCGAGCACGCCGCGGCCTTGCGGTGTGGTGTAAATCGGTATGCCTTTGTCGATGACAAACTGGCGCAACTCAGCTTCCGCGCCCGACCACAAAACGCCGCTGCCGGAGAGGATCACCGGCTTTTGTGCTTTTTCCAGCAGCTTCAGCGCTTCTTCGATCAGCGCCGGATCGCCCTGCGGGCGCGCGCGTGTGAGCGTTTTGCTGAAATCGGGCCACACCACCGTTGCATCATCGATGGTGCTGTTGATGACATCCGACGGCAGATCAAGATACACCGGGCCGGGTTTGCCGCTGATCGATTGACGGAACGCGAGGTCGATCAACTCCGGTATGCGCCGCGTTTCGTAAATGCGGTTCGCCCATTTGGTGA
>VFLF01000743.1 GCA_009885185.1 Nitrosomonadales bacterium
AGATCCTTCGCCCCACCCGCCTTGCGTGCCATAACGCCTCCCGTAATCCAAAACGTTATTATGGCACTTTCTATTGCGGATTAGAATAACCAGCCTGTCCGTATCATCGTGCCGTTTCCGCCAGGCGGCACGACAGACCAGGTGGCGCGCCTGCTGCAACCCTATTTGCAGCAGGCTTTGGGCGTATCCGTGGTAGTCGACAATCGCGGTGGCGCATCGGGCGCCATCGGCGCCGGCATCGCGGCTAAATCACCGCCCGACGGGTATACGTTTCTGTTGGTATTCGATACGCATGGCGTCAATCCGAGCCTTATTCCGAAGATGCCTTTCGACACGCAGAAGGATCTAAGCCCAATCATGTTGATCGGCAAATCGCCGATGGTGATAGCCGCGCATCCTTCGTTTCCGTACAAATCATTTGCCGAAGTCGTGCGTCTTGCAAAGGCCAATCCGGGCGAGGTGACGTTCGGTACTATTGGCTCAGGCAGTCTTGCTCATCTGGCGATGACCATGATCGGCGGCCATGTTAAAGCGAACATGACGCACATTCCGTACAAGGGCGGCGGTCCGCTGGTTATCAGCGCGATCGGCGGCCACGTGCCATTATCCATTGCGTCGCTCGCGCTGCTGACGCCGCATCTTCAGTCAGGTAAGTTAAAACCGATCGCCATCACCTCACCCAAGCGCCATCCCAAGTTGCCCAATGTCGCCACCGTCGCCGAACAAGTGATGCCGGGTTTTGACGCCGAGGCATGGTGGGGGTTTCTCGCGCCGGTGAACACGCCAGCGCCGATAGTGCCGCGTATGCACGCCGAAATTAGCAAGGCGCTGAAAGTTCCCGCAATCCAGCAACAGCTGGATCAACAGGCGCTGGTGGTGATCGCATCAACGCCGGATGAATTCGGGAAATTTCTTGCCAGCGAAGTGGAGCGCTGGGCGCGCGTGGTACGCGACAACCAGATCAAGGCCGGGGAATAATCTTCGCGGCCCGGCACTACCCCTGATACCGCACGTCCCCTGCGTCGCGCAGCCACAACCGGATCATCAGGCGTTTTTTCGCCGGCTCCGCGAAATCCTCGAACGTGGTGCGGCGGTGGCAAGTCTCCTGATTGTTGACGTACTGCATCTGTCCGCGTTCCATCACAAAATCCGCGCGCAACGCGTCGTCCGCGAACAGGCTTTTGAGTTGGGTGATCGCGGAGAGCGTCGCGTCGTCCATCGGCTCCTGCTTCAGGGCGTAGCCGCTGCTCGCCTGAAACACGCTCATGCGCACCTTTAGCCGACCGTCGTAACTGAACATCGGTGCGTGTATCACCTCGGGTTCGCCGGGCAGATATTCTTTTTGCCGGTCGAACCAAAATGGCTGATACAAACGCGGGATGATGTCCTTGTGCTTGCGCAACAACTCGTTGTGCAGCGTGTAGAGACTCATCACCTGACTCTCGCCGCCGGTTTTCGCGGGCCTTGCGCACAGCAGCGCAACGATTTCCGGCGGCGTGGTGTTGTAGGCGTTGTCGTTGTGAAAAAACTGCTCCATGTTGGTTTGATCCGGGCGCACGCCGGAGCCGGGCGTGGCTTTCTTGCCCGTGTCGTGCACGTCGTAGATCATCGTGCCGGTGAGTTTTTGCTGCACCGGACGCGCGAGCATCGACGACAGTATCCAGTACAGCGCCTTCGCCTCGTCGTCACTGATCTCATCCATCGGCAACCGGTCTACCACGGCGAAGCGCACGCCCTCATCCAGCACGTTACGCACGCGGCGCATGAAGGCGCGGCAGGCGGGTAGCGCGTATTGCGCCGGATCGATCTGCTCCGGCTTGCACGGATGCGCGCGCAGTTGGGCGACGACCCCTTGCAACTCGCCCAAGCATTCGGGCGTCAGCTTTAAAAACCAGTCATCGCGCTGGATATCGGCGCGCAGCCAGGCTTTGCGGCCTTCGACGATGTGATCGATCATTTGCGGCGGCGAGTACGGTGCATTCATGGGATGGGTCTCCGGATAACAACGAAGAGGAATTCTACCGCCCCGCGCGCGCGCGCTTCGCCGGGGGCTTCGCCGCAGACCTCACCAGGGGCTTGCGGGTTGGCTTGTCAGTCGCCACGGGCGCGGGCGGCAGGCCGGTG
>VFLF01000661.1 GCA_009885185.1 Nitrosomonadales bacterium
CAAAATCGCGAATCGAATCGAAGTTAAGCTTCATCATCGAGGGGTTGGTGGCATGCCCCGGCGCGTTGAGCATGATGGTATAGCCGTCGTGCGCCGCTGTCTTGGCGAACATTTCGCTGGCAATCGCGGTGTTGGCGCCGCCGCGATTTTCAATGATGAACTGCTGGCCCATCTGCTCGGTCAACTTCTGGCCCAGCGCACGCGCCACGATGTCATTGGTGCCGCCGGGCGGAAACCGACGACGAAGCGGATTGGTTTGTTGGGGTACGCCTGCTGCGCCCAGGTGACCGCGGAGGCGCCGCACATCAGCATGATGAGCGCCGCGCTTTTTACTACGCTACCGTTTCTGCTGTGCATGCGTTTCTCCAAAAAGTTTGCCCCGGCGGCTTTGCAGCACACCGGGGCATCCAGTATATCCCTGCACCTGCGCCTCAGCGCACGGCGCGGCGAACCACTTTTTTCTTCGCCTTGGTCTTCACGACAGCCTTGGGTTCAAACCCCTTCATATACAGCGGGCCGGTCATGGTGCCGTCCACCGCCTTGCCGATGATGCCCTGCGACAAGTCCTTGATGGCAAGAAAAATCACGTCCTCGTCCTTGGGGTCGGCCACCAGCGTGTGCGGCGCATTGGCGGGGATGTACACCAGCGAGCCTGTTGGCGCACGCACTTTTTTGCCGTTGACCGAGCCGATCAGCGTGCCGCGCACCACGTAATTCAGTTGCTCGTTCAGATGGCTGTGCATGCGCGCGCCGGTGCCGCGCGGTTTGTGGATGTAACCGACGAGGATGCGTTCACCCTCGATCACGCCACCGTGCGATGTCGAGTAGCCCGTGCCCGCAGGCACTTTTTTCAGCGCGGCCATATTGAACTGATACTTGCCGTTGCCGCCTTTAACCGCGCCAACGGTTTTGGTTTTAGAACGGTTTTTAGCTGCCATACCTATGCTCCTTGTTTTACGCCTCACCCCTCACGCTTCACGCCTCACGCCTCACAGCTCTTACAGGTAATCAATGATTTTCCACTCACCCGGATTAACGTTCACCACGTTTTTGCTGTGGCCCGCGCGCCGGTCGGCGTAGACGCGGCCTTCCTTCATCACGATCTGGATGTTCTTCTTCTCTTGCAAACAGGTGATATTTTTCAGCGGATCGCCCTTGACCGCGATGATGTCGGCGAGCTTGCCCGGCTCGATGGTGCCGAGATCCTTTTCCATTTTGATCGCATGTGCGGCGTTGCGTGTGGCGGTCATGATCGCCTCCATTGGCTTCATGCCGAGCTTGACGTAGATTTCGAGCTCGCAGGCGTTCGCGCCCATTTCGGGGTCGAAGCCCATGTCGGTGCCCATGGCGATTTTCACGCCGGCCTTGTGCATTTTCTGAAACGTCTCGAAGCAATACGGCTGCAAGGCTTTCATCTTGTTGATCACGAACATCGAAGTGCCCTGTTCCTTGCGCGCTTGAATCGCGCGGTCGGTGCGGTGCAGCAGCGTGGGCGTCATCCACACGTTCGAGTCGGCGATCATGTCCACCACTTCGGGGTCGTGAAACACCATATGCTCGATGGTGTCCGCACCCGCCGCCAGCGCCATGCGGTGCCCGCCCGGCGTGAAGCAATGCACCGCCGCCGGTTTGTGAAATGCATGCGCTTCATCGACGATGGCGTCTATTTCTTCCTGCGTCATGTTGCGGATGTCGGGTTCCTCTTTGTCCGTGCCGCCGCCCCCGGTGGCGCAGGTTTTCACGATGTCGCAGCCCGCCAGCAAGTTGGTGCGCGCCAGTTTGCGCAGCTCCCACGGGCCATCGGCGGTTTGAAAACCCAGGCGTTGCGCCGCGCGCGGCTGGATCAGATCGAGATGCGACCCGGTGATGGTGGTAAAGCCGCCGATCAGCATGCGCGGGCCTTCGATAATGCCGGCGTTGATCGAGTCGCGCACCGCGCACAGGTGCGCCGTCAGCAGGCCGCGATAAGAGTTCAAACCCAGATCGCGCAGCGTGGTGAAGCCCATGTCAAAGCACAGTTGCGCGTGAAACAGCCCGTACATTTGCTGCAACTCCGGCGTGATCTCCCACTGCGCGACGCGGTAATTGTGAAACGTCAGGCAGTTGAACATCATGGTGTGCAGGTGCACGTCCATCATGCCCGGCATCAGCGTGAGGCCGGCGCAATCGATCACCTCGGCCTTGGGCGGAATTTTGATTTTGCCTTTTGCACCCACCGCCTTGATGCGCCGGCCTTCGAGCACGATGACAGGATTTTTCAGCGGCAGACCGCCATTGCCATCGATGAGTGTTGCGCCGGTGATGACTTTCACATCGCCCTTGGGTTCGGCCACCTGATAATCGAACATGCTGGTGTTTCCTCTGGTGAATTCGCGTACGACGGTAGTAAATCGCCCAAGGGTTGTCAAGTAACCGCAGGTGGGTGCGCAGGTGATTCAGTGCATCTTCTGCATCGCCGCGACGAACGTCGCGTAGGTCTGTGCATCGAGCATGCGCGGCGGCGCATGCACCGAACGCAGCTTCAGCACATCGAGCGTGCCTTCGAGTTCACCGCGCGACATGCCGCGCGTGATGAACACGATGCGCGAGCGGCGCTCGGCATCAGGCCAGCGCGCAAGCGTCACCGGCTCGTGGATCAAGGTTTGCACGGCATGCACCGCCACCGGCGCGCCCTCAACGTTGATGAGGCCTTTCACGCGCAGCAGGTTCGCGCCCTTGAGGCTGGCGAGCGCCATGAGCCACGCGGTCAGGCCGCTCGCGCTGACCGGCTCATCCAGATAAAAGCTGCAGGCGCGCACGTCGCCGTCGTGTACAGGCGTATAGGCGGTTTCATCCGGCGCGGGCAGCCAGCGCTTGAGCGCATCCCTGCCGGCGTCGGGACGCAGGCTCGCGCCGAACAGTTTTCCCGGCGCAATCGCGCCGCGCGACACGGTGAGCACCTCGGCGCCCGCGTTCAGACGCGCCAACCGCGCGAGCAGCGCGCTGTCCGGCGGCTGGATATCGGCCTTGGTCAGCAGCAGGCGGTCGGCGACGGCTGCTTGTTTGACTGCCTCGCGCTGTTGATCAAGTTGAGCCATGCCGTTAACCGCATCGACCAGCGTCACCACGCCGTCCATCTCAAAGCGCGGCGCGACATGCTCGTCGGCCACCACGGTCTGCATGATCGGCACCGGATCGGCCAGCCCCGTGGTTTCGATCAGCACGCGGTCGAACGGCGGCAACTCGCCTGCGCGCCGCTGTTTCTCCAGACCGCGCAGCGTATCGACGAGATCGCCGCGCACCGTGCAGCAGATGCAACCGCTCGCAAGCAACACCGTGTTTTCGTTGGGCGTGGCGATCAGCAGATGATCAAGGCCAATCTCGCCGAACTCGTTGATGATGACCACCGCGCCGGCCATCGCCGGATCCTGCAACACGCGGTTAAGCAACGTGGTTTTGCCGCTGCCGAGAAAGCCGGTGATGATAGAAACCGGGATGCGGGAATGTGCCATTTAACCCTTTCACCGCGAAGGCGCGGAGACGCGGCGATTACGCAGAGAATTTCTCTCTTTGAACTTCTCTGCGTTTCCGCGCCTCTACTGTGAGCGTTCTGCTTTTGACCTACTTTTCCATGCTCGCCGAGTACTTGCCAAGACTGGCGAGGCTGTTCATGCGTGCGCGATGCGACAGCGCGGCCTGCGCGGCGGCAACGTTGGCGGCGGAGCCTTTCCAGGTCTTGATCGACGCCTGCTGCAACGCACGACCATACGAGAATGACAGCGGCCATGGATTGCCGCCGAGTTTGTTCATTGCATCCAGATGCGCGGTGGCGACTTCGTCGCTTTGTCCGCCCGACAAAAACGCAATGCCGGCTACTGCCGCGGGCACGGTGCGCTTCAGAATCCGCACGGTGCGCTCAGCGACCTCATCCACGCCGGCCTGCCGCGCACAACTTTTGCCGGATATCACCATTGAGGGTTTCAGCACGGAACCTTCGAGCGACACGCGGTTGATGTAGAGCGCATCAAACACGGCATTGAGCGTCCACTCGGTCACCTGCTCGCAACGCTCGATGGTGTGGTCACCATCCATCAGCACTTCGGGTTCGACGATGGGCACGAGTCCCGCTTCCTGGCAGATCGCAGCGTAGCGTGCCAGTGCGTGCGCGTTGGCGGCGATGCAGGTGGTGCTGGGAATGTCGGCGCCGATGGTAATCACCGCGCGCCATTTGGCGAATTTTGCACCGAGCTTGACGTACTCTGCGCAACGCTTGGGCAGATTGTCGAGGCCTTCGGTCACCAGTTCGCCGGGGCAAAACGCGAGGTCTTTTGCGCCTGCATCGACCTTGATGCCGGGCAGCACGCCGTTTTTGTTGAGCAAGCCAACAAACGATGTGCCGTCGGCGGATTTTTGACGCAGCGTTTCATCGTAGAGAATCACGCCGCTGATGGCGTCGCCGATGCCCTTGGTGGTGAACAGCATGTCGCGATAGGCACGGCGGTTTTCTTCGGTGTTCTCCACCTTGATGCTGTCGAAGCGCTTGCCGATGGTGCCGGTGCTCTCATCGGCGGCGAGGATGCCACGACCGGGGGCGACCATGGCGCGGGCGATTTCATTTAGGGATGATGACATGTAACCTCCTGTTTTTAAACGATATTTATTAGCGTATTCTATGCGTGGCGATGTTCGCCGACTTTGATGATTTTCATGGTGTTGGTGCCGCCGGCCTTGCCGAACGGCTCGCCGATGGTGATGACGATGTAATCGCCATTTTGCACCGCACCGCGTTTTACCAGCTCGTCTTCGGCCAGTTGCAGCGCCTTTTCCGGGCTGCGCGCGCCCTTGAATTTGACGGGATATACGCCCTTGAATACGGTCACGCGACGGCGTGTTTCGACCACCGAACTCAGCGCATAAATCGGCACCGCCGTCGATAGCCGCGACATCAGCATCGGTGTCTTGCCGCTTTGCGTCAGTGCTGCAATCGCCTTGATGTTGAGATTGTTTGCCGTGAACACGGTGGCGCGCGCGATCGCTTCTTCGACTTCGCTCGGCGGCGGGCGGCGCACGCGCTCGTTGGCGGTGGGGTCTTCCTTCTCGGCCTCGACGCAGACACGCGCCATCGCGGCCACGGTTTCGGCGGGATACTTGCCCGCCGCGGTTTCGCCGGACAGCATGACCGCGTCGGTGCCGTCGAGCACGGCGTTGGCGACATCCGACACTTCCGCGCGCGTGGGGATCGGATTCTCGATCATCGATTCCATCATCTGCGTGGCGGTAATCACGGCTTTGTTTTTCTCGCGCGCGAGGCGAATCATGCGTTTTTGCAGCGCGGGCACCACGGCGTCGCCGACTTCCACCGCGAGATCACCACGCGCCACCATGATGACATCGGAGGCATCGATGATTTCTTCGAGCGCAACTATCGCTTCGGCGCGTTCGATCTTGGCCACCATCAGCGCCTTGCCGCCCGCCTTTTCCATCAGATCACGCGCCCAGCGCATATCTTCGCCGGAGCGTGGAAACGACACGCCGAGAAAATCCGCCTTCAACTCGGCGGCGGTTTTGATGTCTTGCTTGTCTTTGTCAGTCAGCGCGGGCGCGGTCAGCCCGCCGCCCTTGCGGTTGATGCCCTTGTTGTTGGACAGCGGCCCGCCCAACTCAACCACGCAGTGGATGCGCGGGCCTTTTACTGACGACACGCCCAGCACGATGCGCCCGTCGTCGAGCAACAGGGTGTCGCCGGTGCGCACGTCTTTTGGCAGATTGACGTAATCGAGGCCGACGATGTGTTGATCGCCGAGTTTGCATTCCGCGTCGAGCACGAACTTCGCGCCGGCCACGAGGGTGATTTTGTTATCCTTGAATTTACCGATGCGGATTTTCGGGCCCTGCAAATCCACCAGCACGCCGACTGCACGGCCCGCGCGACGCGCCAGCTTGCGTACCAACTCGACGCGCGCTTTATGCTCGGCGGCGGTGCCGTGCGAGAAATTCATCCGCACCACGTCGAGCCCGGCCTCGATCATGCGCGCCAGCGTTTTTTCGTCACTGGAAGCGGGGCCCAGGGTGGCGACTATCTTTGTGCGGCGTGTCATCTCGATATTCCGGTAAAAATTAATAGTGTGACCACCGTTTATGACACCACGTGGATGTCAGGCCGCCCGCGTTTCAAGAATTTCAACGGCAGGCAGTTTGCGCCCTTCGAGAAACTCGAGGAACGCGCCGCCGCCGGTGGAGATGTAGGAAATTTTATCGGCAATGCCGTATTTCGCAATGGCCGCCAGCGTGTCGCCGCCTCCCGCGATTGAAAACGCCTTTGACGCGGCGATGGCCTGGGCAATCACTTTGGTGCCGCCCGCAAACTGGTCATACTCGAATACGCCCACCGGGCCGTTCCAAACAATAGTGCCGGCCTTGGCGATCAACGCGGCAAAACTCGCCGCAGTTTTGGGGCCTACGTCGAGGATCAGATCGTCCGCGCTCACCGCATTGGCGTCCACGCGATTGGCGCGCGCCATCGCAGCCAGTTCATTGGCGACAATCACATCCACCGGCAGCGGCACCTGCGCGCCGCGCGCTTTCATCAGGTCGATGATTTCCTGCGCTTCATTCACCAGATTAGGTTCGGCCAGCGATTTGCCGATGCGCAGGCCCGACGCCAGCAAGAAGGTATTGGCGATGCCGCCGCCCACGATCAGTTGATCGACTTTGGCGGCCAGCGATTTCAGAATCGTGAGCTTGGTGGACACTTTGGAACCCGCCACGATCGCCAGCAACGGTCGCGCGGGTTTGTCCAACGCCTTGCCCAAGGCATCAAGTTCAGCCGCCATCAGCGGGCCGGCGCAGGCGATCTTGGCGAACTTGGCGATGCCGTGCGTAGTGGCCTCGGCACGATGCGCGGTGCCGAAGGCATCATTGACGTAGATATCGCACAGCGCCGCCATTTTTTGCGCCAGCGCGTCGTCGTTCTTTTTTTCGCCGCGATTGACGCGACAGTTTTCCAGCATCACCACTTCGCCGGGCTTCACCTCGACGCCATCGACCCAGTGTGTAATCAGCCGCACCGGCTGACCCAGCACTTCGGCGAGGCGCTTCGCCACCGGCGCCAGCGTATCCTGCGGATGCAGCTCGCCTTCGGTGGGCCGCCCGAGATGCGAAGTCACCATCACCGCCGCGCCGCCGCTCAACGCGTGCTGTATGGCGGGAATGGAAGCACGGATGCGCGTGTCTTCGGTGATGTTGCCGTCGTGATCCTGTGGCACATTGAGATCGGCGCGGATGAAAACGCGCTTGCCGGCGAGATCGAGATCGGTCAGTCGAAGGAACATTTAAAACAAAACCTTTTTCGCCACAGATTTCACGAATTTACACGGATAAAGTCAAAATCAGAGTGGTGTTCATCTGTGTCAATCTGCGAAATCTGTAGCTAAGTTTTTACGTTTTCTGGTTACTTCGCGATCACACGCACCATCTCCAGCACTTTGCTGGAATAGCCCCACTCGTTGTCGTACCACGACACGACTTTGACGAAGGTGCTGTCGAGCGCAATGCCGGCTTCGGCATCAAACACGGAGGTGCAGGTTTCGTCGCGGAAATCGGTGGAGACGACTTTTTCTTCGGTGTAGCCGAGGATGCCTCTTAACGCGCCTTGCGATTGCGCTTTCATTTCGGCGCAGATTTCGGCGTAGGTGGCGGGCTTGTTTAGCTCCACGGTCAGATCCACCACAGACACATCGGAGGTCGGCACGCGAAATGCCATGCCGGTGAGCTTCTTGTTGAGTTCGGGAATCACCACGCCCACGGCTTTGGCAGCACCGGTGCTGGAGGGAATGATGTTTTCAAGAATGCCGCGCCCGCCGCGCCAGTCTTTGTTGGACGGGCTGTCCACTGTTTTCTGGGTGGCAGTGGCCGCGTGCACGGTGGTCATCAGGCCGCGCTTGATGCCCCAGTTGTCGTTCAGGATCTTGGCCACGGGGGCCAGGCAATTGGTGGTGCAGGAGGCGTTGGAGATGATGGCTTCGCCGGCATATTTGCTGTCGTTCACACCAAACACGAACATCGGGGTGTCGTCCTTCGATGGGGCCGACATGATGACTCTTCTGGCTCCGGCGGCGAGATGCTTTTCGGCGCTTTCCTTGGTCAGGAACAAACCGCTAGCCTCGATCACGACATCGGCACCGATTTCGTTCCACTTCAATTCAGCCGGGTCTTTGACA
>VFLF01000373.1 GCA_009885185.1 Nitrosomonadales bacterium
ACGTTACGGCGGCACCGGCCTGGGGCTGGCGGTGAGCAAGCAACTCGTCCTGATGATGGGCGGCGAGGTTGGCGCGGAGAGCGAACCCGCGCGTGGCTCCCGGTTCTGGTTCACATTTCGTGCTGAAGTGCTGGACGCCGGCGGGCAGACGGCGTCTCGCGCAGACTGGAACGGGGTTCGGGTACTGGTCGTTGACGACAATGCAACGAATCGAACAATCCTGCAGCACCAGGTCACGGCGTTGGGCGCAGTGTGCGACTGTGCGCCAGACGGCGTAGCAGGATTGGAGGCTTTGCAAGCGGCGTTGGCGCTGGGCCGTCCGTATTACCTGGCGCTGATCGACATGAAAATGCCGCGCATGAATGGTCTTGAACTGGTGCAGGCGATACGTTCAGATGCTGCTTTGCAGGGCACGCGGATCGCGATCCTGACCTCGATGTCGGCGGCCAGCGAAGCCGCGGCGACGCGTGCTGCGGGCGCCGACTTGTACCTGACAAAACCGGTGCGGCGCCATGAATTGTCTAATGCCCTGACGCGGCTTACAGATGCCAGTTCGACAGAGACTTCTCCGTCGGCTACGAATGCCGTCGCAATGCCGGATTTCCAGGGTAAACGTGTATTGCTTGCCGAGGATCACCCGGTGAACCAGGAGCTTGCACGGGCCATGCTGGAAGATGCAGGGTGCCGGGTTACGATCGTGGGCAACGGGCGCATGGCCGTTGAGGAAGTGCGCAGCGAGCCGTTCGATCTGGTTTTGATGGATTGCCAGATGCCCGTGCTCGACGGGTTTGATGCGACTCGCGAGATACGCGCGTACGAGTCTGCCGGAACGCCGCGGACGCCTGTGGTTGCACTGACCGCCAATGCAATGGAAGGAGATCGCGAGCGCTGTCTTGCCGCCGGCATGGACGATTATCTGTCCAAGCCGTTCAAGCGCAGCGAACTGACGGCGATATTGCGGCGCTGGCTCGAGGGCCCTGCGCGTTCGCCAGCCTTCGAGGCGCCGCCGTTTCAACCAAAAGCGAACGCCCCATTGGTGGAGGAATCTCTGGCGCACGACGCTCTCGACATCGCCGACAGCGCAGAGACAGTCTTCGATTCAGCAGCATTTCGGTCGGCCCTGCCAGCGGGTATGGGTGTCAATTCCGCATTTGCGCGCAAGGTAATTCGGTTATTTGTCGGTGAATCCAAAAAACAATTGGAGGTAATCGAGCGTGCCGCAGAGTCTGCCGATTCCCACGGGTGGTTGCTGGCAGCGCACTCGCTGAAATCTTCGAGCGCTTCGGTAGGCGCTCGCGCTTTTTCGGACATCGCCAGAGAACTGGAAACGCTGACGCGCGCAGGGAAGCTCGCGACGCCTGAAGATTATCCGGCGCGCCTGCGAATGGCGTACCAGCGTTTCTGCGATACGCCGGAGATACGCGACATGCTGGCGCCCGACGCCATGGAACGAAACGCGGCTTGAGAATTATTACAATATTTACGCGATAGGAGGTTAACGATGTTCAAATTACTGCGGTATTTTTGTATCACGAGCCTGCTATCGATTGTGGCGGCAGCGATTGTTTTGGGTGCTTTTTACCGGCACATTGCCGTAGGCAATCTGTTGCAGATGGGTGAGCGCAATAACCTCGCTCTTACCGGTGCGCTGTCCAATGCGCTGTGGAGTGAATATGCGCTATTGGCGAGCGGTAAATCCGGCAGTGCCGATATGGAGCAGCGGGGTGAGCATCTGGCGCGCTTGCACCAGGCTGTGTTAGCGCACACGCGGGGATTGTCTGTCATAAAAATAAAGATTTATTCAATGAATGGAAACACCGTCTATTCCAGTGATCCGAAGCAGATCGGAGAAAGCAAAAGCACGAACGCGGGCTTTCGCTCCGCGGCTGGAGGCGGGGTGGCGAGCGAACTCACACACCGGGATACCTTCAGCGCATTTGAACAGACCCTTGAAAACCGCGATGTATTGTCATCCTATATTCCGGTGCGTCGCGGTAATGGCGGAGAAGTCGCCGCGGTGTTCGAGATATATGACGATGTGACTCCGTTACTCGCACAGGTATCCCGCACGCAGACGCAAATCGTTGCCGGTTTGGGGCTGGTACTGACCAGCCTGTTCGGGATTCTCTTCCTCATTGTCCGCCATGCGAACAATATTCTGTTTAGACAGCACGCGGAAAGCCAGCGCCACGAGTCGCAACTGGAGGCGGCGCGCGATGCGCTCGAACAGCGTGTTCGCGACCGGACAGCGGATCTCGAGAATGCCAATACCGCATTAAACGAAGAGATCCGCGAGCGTAAGCAGACCGAGCAGCACCTGATCGAGGCGATGCGTATCGCGGACGAGGCGAGCCGAGCCAAGTCTCAATTTCTTGCGAATATGAGTCATGAGGTAAGAACACCCCTGAACGGCGTAGTTGGCATGACGGAACTTCTGCAGATCAGGGGTACCCTTGACAATGATCAGAAGCGATACGTGCAAACCATTCGGGAATCAACCCATGCGCTGATCCACATAGTCGATGACATACTCGACATCTCGAAGATTGAAGCGGGCAAGCTTGAACTGGACATCGTCGACTACGACCTGCCAGAGCTCATTGGCGCAGTTATGGACCTGCACGAGCCGAACGCAAGGGTCAAAGGGTTAACCGTGATCAGACCCGACTGCGCAGATCTTCCGAAGCATGTGCGGGGTGATGCGGGACGTTTGCGCCAAGTGTTAAGTCATTTGCTCGGCAACGCGGTTAAGTTCACCGCGGAAGGGCGGATTGCGGTGCGAGTTAATACAGAGCCATGCGACAACCAAGAGCGTTCCGGTCGGCATCTGCAGGTGCGATTCGAGGTGAGTGATACTGGAATGGGCGTTTCCGAGAGCGTCCAACGACGTCTGTTTCAGCCGTTTGTTCAGGGCGATGAATCGTATGCGCGACACTACGGCGGCACGGGTTTGGGCCTCGCGATTTCCAAGAAATTGTTGGAGAGGATGGGGGGGGGCATAGGCATCGTGAGCCATGGTGGCCATGGAGCGACCTTCTGGTTTACGTTGCGCGTGGAATGGCTAAAGCCGCTTGCGTTGGTCAATCCGGCTGGGCCAAGAGAAGGGAGAACTGATATTCAGCCGGAATGCGCGCGAGTACTGATTGCCGAGGACGACCTGGTCAATCAATTGGTGGCTGCCGAGATAGTGCGCAGCTACGGTTACCTGCCGGTAGTCGTGCCCAACGGTACCGCGGTATTGGAAGCGCTCGCGGCGGAGCGCTTCGATGCGATCCTTATGGACTGCCATATGCCCGGTATGGACGGCTTCGAGGCCACGGCGGAGATTCGGCGCAGAGAGGCGACGAGGGCGTCGTCGCACGCCGAAACGCCGTCACGCATACCGATTATCGCCTTCACGGCTAACGCCATGCGTGGCGCCCGCGAGCGCTGCCTGGAAGCAGGAATGGATGACTATATCGCCAAGCCCTTATCCACGGAACGGCTGCGCGACGTGTTGGCACACTGGACCCGGTCGGCAGTCGTGCCGCGTGCGGCGGCGTAGCTAACGAGCGCACTAAAGGATTTTGCGCGGAATGCCGTTATTGAGTGAGGAGATTGCTTCCGACGTTGGCGTCGAATGTGCGTATCAAGGGAGTCGCGATGCGAATTTCGCAGCACCAGACAATGGCATGCGGTAATAATGAGATTCGGGAGTAGTTGTGACCATGCACTTACGTCGCAGCAAGAGAAAACGTCTGACACACAATTTCCAAGCCCCTTCGCGTAGCCCAATGCTAACCATCAAGACGATGGATCTGCGCGTCGACTGAATATCACGCCATGACCCAGAGACAACAGACCGGATACGTGTTGATCGTCGATGACGATGTGATGATACGCATGCTCGCGGCCGAGTCGCTCCGAGCCTCGGGATTCGAAGTGGATGAAGCCGCCGATGGGTGGAGCGGGCTCGAGCATATCGCGAGTCGTCGCCCTGATCTGGTGTTGCTTGATGTGATGATGCCCGGCATCACCGGCTACGATGTCTGCCACGCGTTGCGCCAGCAACCTGAAGGCGCTGGCATACCCGTCATCATGCTCACCGGACTGGACGACACGGCGTCGATAGAAACCGCCTATGAATCCGGAGCGACGGATTTCATCACCAAACCGATCAATTCGGCATTGCTCACCTATCGTGTCCGCTACGCGCTGCGCGCAAGCCGGATGGTCGGTGAGGTCGAGCGGCACCGACTCAGCCTTGCCAATGCACAGCGCATCGCACGCCTGGGAAGCTGGACATGGCATCCCGCCAGCGCGCTGTTTGAAAGCTCAACGGAGTATCGACGGGTCGTCGGCGAACACCGGCTGGGGCCGGATTACCAGTGGCGAGATATCTTGAGGCATGTACACCCCGATGATGCCGAGCATGTCACACAGGCCATCGATGCGGCCGTCGAAACGGGCAAAGCGCATCCCGTGGCGTACCGCATTCTGTGTCGTGACGGCAGTCAGCGCACGGTCTACGAACAAATGGAAGTCTTTCGTGACGGTAGTGGCGCTATCAGCCGCATCGAGGGCACGACACAGGATATCACCGAGCGCGTCGCGGCCGAGGAGCGAATCCAGCAACTGGCCGACTACGACGAACTGACGGGATTGGCGAACCGCAGATTGTTCAGCGACGTCATGCAGCACTGTCTGAATCAGTGCGCACGCAAGCAGGTGAGGGCCGCAGTGCTTGACATCAATATCGACAGATTCAAGCGTATCAACGAAACATTGGGGCATGGGGTGGGGGATCAGGTACTGAAGGAGGTTGCACGCCGGATCGTGGCGAGCTTGCGCGCAGGTGATCTTGCCGGCACTAATGAAGTCACGGCACCGCGCGGCTCGCCGGCGCGTATGGCTGGCGATGGCTTTGCGGTATTTCTGACAGAATTAAAGCGTGCCGAGGATGCGGCCGTGGTTGCCAGGCGATTGATCGAAGCCATTGCACTGCCCATGCAGTGCGGCGATCATGAATTGACGCTAACTGCCCGCGTTGGTATGGCCGTATATCCGGACAACGGAGATGATGGCGATGTACTGCTAAGGAATGCGGAGTCCGCCATGCGAGGCGCGAAAGAACTGGGGGCTGGCACTTGTTCTTTTTTCACTCCCGCGATGAACGCCGAGTCAGTGGTGAAACTGGAAATCGAAAACGAATTGCGTGGCGCTATTGAGCGTGACGAGTTGGCGTTGTACTACCAGGCTCGAGTCGATGCGATGACTGGGCGTCTGATCGGGGCTGAAGCGCTGGTGCGATGGCAACACCCGCGGCGTGGCCTCGTTCCGCCCAACGAATTTATCCCGGTGGCGGAAGAAAGCGGGCTGATCGTGCCCCTTACGGCATGGGTGGTGCGCGCAGCCTGCCGTCAGTTGCAGCAATGGCAGCGCGCAGAGCTGGCGGTGGTGCCGCTGTCGATTAACCTGTCGGCGCACAGCTTTCGGGAAGACGGGCTGAGCGACTTCATCGCGGCGTCGCTGCGCGAATTCGACGTCGCGCCATCCCTGCTCGAGGCCGAGATTACCGAGAGCATGTTAATGCAGGACGTCGAACGGGCCGTGACCCGGTTAAATCAATTACGCGGTATCGGGATTGAACTAGCCATGGATGATTTTGGGACCGGGTATTCCTCGCTTGCGTACCTCAAACGATTCCCGCTCAATGTGCTCAAGATCGATCGTGCGTTCGTCAAGGACGTGCTCACCGACACCAGCGATGCGGCGATTGCGTCGGCCATCGTCACGTTGGGTAACACGATGAAGCTGGACGTGGTGGCGGAAGGCATGGAGCGGGTGGAGCAAGCAAACTACCTGTTGTCGCTGGGCTGTCGATACATGCAAGGGTTTTTGTTTGCGAAACCGCTGCCGGCGAATGTGTTCGTTGAGTTTCTCCGCGACGGTCTTGCAATGCCGAAAGGCTTGCAGGTATGCGGTGTTGATACGGAAATGGCGATGCTGTCATCCGAAGATGCGCTCAGGGTTTCGGTTTTCAACCTTGCGCAACCGGCGCTGTCTATCCCACCGTCCGCCTGCATACCTGCTGGCGCGACAATTTCCCCGTCCACACCGGCTTGCGTTTCTCCATGAACGCGCGCCAGCCCTCGACATAATCCTGAATGGTGACGCAGTCGGCGGCGGCCTTGTTGGCCGGCGCCGCTGATGCTGCCGTACACAATGCGTGGATTCACTTTTTTCACGTCGTCGTACGACACTTTCAGGCGGTGATTTACTCCGGCGCGCGTATTTTCGATGACGACGTCGGCTTTTTCTGCGGGTTTCATGAACGCAGCGTGTCGATGAGGTGCGCGTGGGCATGCCAGGCATACGAATGGATAGGATTCCGCACATAGGGCACTGGGTGCTGTACGAAGCGGCGGATGAAAGGAATCGTGCACTACTGGAGTTTATTAAATAGTAAATAAAAACAATTACTTACGTTATATCACTTCGGAGTTCACGACTCGAACTGTCCGTGACAACAGCGATTGAATCCGACACAATCCATGGCTGAATTAACCATCGGGAAATCAAAATGATCGACATGCGTTATGAAACGCCCAAGACACTGGACGCGGCAGTTGCGCTGCTTGCCGGCGCGGGCGGTGTGGCAAAGGTGCTGGCTGGCGGCACGGATTTGTTGATCCAGATGCGCGGCGGGCGGGTGGAGCCGGCACTGCTGATCGATATCAAGGCCATACCCGAGATGACGTCCATTGCCGCCGAAAAAGGCGGCTTTCGGTTGGGCGCGGCGGTAACTGCGATGGAAATGCACGAGCACAAGGCGTTTGCTTCGGCATGGCCCGGTTTGACCGAAGCGGCGATGCTGATTGGCTCATATCAGATCAAGGGGCGCGCAACAGTCGGCGGCAATCTGTGCAATGCCTCGCCGGCGGCGGACAGCGTGCCTGCGCTGATCGCGGCGGATGC
>VFLF01000737.1 GCA_009885185.1 Nitrosomonadales bacterium
CCAGCGCCAGCTCGCGGGTTTGCGTGATAAAGGCATTGACCAGCGGATCCAGCGCGTAGATGCGCGCGAGCAGCGCCTGCGTCAGTTCCACCGGCGACAGCGCGCGCGTGCGCAACAGGCGCGCTGCCTCCGTGATCGTGCCGGGCAGTGCGTGCGTCACGCGCTTATTCCAGCCTGATGTTGGCGTCCTTGATCACCTTCGCCCACTTCACGGTTTCGGACTGAATAAAAGCAGCGAATTGCTCCGGCGTATTGGTACCCGCCACCAGGCCCATTTCCAGCAGCTTTTGTCTGACCTCGGGCAGCGCCAGCGCCTTGACCACTTCGCCGTTGAGCCGGTCGATGATCGGACGCGGCGTGCCCGCCGCCACGAAGATGCCCGCCCAGTTAACCACTGCAAAGCCGGGCACGCCGGATTCCGCCACCGTGGGCACGTCCGGCAGCAACGCAAAACGCGTGGGCGCCGCCATCGCCAGCGCGCGCACGCGGCCGCTTTTGATATACGGAATGCCGGTCGCCAGCGTGGCGAATATCAACTGAATATTGCCCGCGAGCAAATCCACCATCGCCGGCGCGCCGCCTTTGTACGGCACATGCGTCATGCGGATACCCGCCATCACATTGAGCATTTCGCCGGCCAGATGGTCGCCCGCGCCGTTGCCCGACGAGCCGTAATTCAATTCGCGCGGCCGCTGCTTTGCCAGCGCGATCAACTCCCTGATCGATTTCACCGGCAGCGTCGGATGCACCACCAGTCCGTTGGGCACTTCACCGGTCAGCGTCACCGGCGCGAGATCCTTCACCGGGTCGTACGGCATCTTCGCATACAGACTCGGATTGATTGATATCGGGCCAATCGTGGCAATCACCATGTTGTAGCCGTCCGGTGGCGATTTGGCGACAAACTCGGTGCCCACCATGCCGCCCGCGCCGGCGCGGTTTTCAACAATCACCTGTTGGCCCAGCGCCGTGGCCAGGCGCGGCGCTATCATGCGCGCGTTGAGGTCCGTGCCGCCGCCCGGCGGAAACGGCGCGATAAAACGGATCGGCCGCGACGGCCAGCCTTGCGCAGCCACAACCCCTGACATTGACAAAATAATGAATAAAAACAAATACTTAGTTATTTTTCTCACAGCAATCCCCGGCAATTATTTACTTTCCGCCATCTGCCGCATGCGCGCCAGCGCGAATTCGACAAATGCCGACACCAGCCGCGAGCGGAATTTCTCCTGCGGTGTCAGTACCGACAGCTTGCGGATCAAGCGCGGCTTTAACGGCAGCGCCACCAGCGTGCCCAGGCGCAACTCCTTTACCACCGTGGCGCGCGACATGATGCCCACGCCAATGCCGGTTTCGACCACGCCCTTGATCGCTTCGGGGCTGCCCAGCTCCATCACGATATGCAGCTCGTCGGGCGCCACGCCGTTGTCGCGAAAATAATTGTCGGCGAATTCGCGCGTACCGGAACCGCTTTCACGGCTGACAATCGGCTCGGCCAGCACGTCCTGCGGCGTCACGCCGCGGCTTTTCGCGAGCTTGTAATTGGGCGCGCAGATCACCACCAACTCATCGTCGCAGCACACTTGGGTCACCACATTGGGCAAATGCGAGGGCGACTCCACCAGCCCCACGTCGAGCGACAACTCCGCCACGCGGTTTTCGATGATCTCCGAATTGGCCACCGTCATCTGCGTCTGCACCTGAGGATGCAGCGCCTTGAATTCGCCGAGTATGCGCGGCAGGATGAATTCGGCGATGGTCATGCTCGCGCCCAGCAGCAGCGGCCCGCTGACTTCGCCAGTCAACTCGCCCACGCGCGTGTCCATCTCATTCGACAGCGCAAGGATTTTTTCCGCATAGCCAAGTACCAGCTCCCCTGCCGGGGTCAGCGAAATACGTCCGCGCTTGCGTTCGAACAGGCGCGTGTTGAAGTGTTCTTCAAGCTGCTTCACCTGAAACGTCACCGCCGGCTGCGTCATGAACAATTGCTCGGCCGCCCGGGTAAACGACAGATGCTTGGCTACGCTATGAAATACCTGTAATCGACGGTCGGCCATTTTTTTGTCGTTCGGAGATGAGAGTCTGGTGTTAAGAGCGACTGTCGGTCTTGAAGCAGTTACTCCCGACTTCGAACTCTCGACTCTCAACGCCCTTTGCTATTCAACCACATTTCCACGGCAGCGAGTAGCAACACAGGCAGGCCCCGGCACGAGCGCTAAAGGGGAACCTAATCGGTTCACCGCACACCAAGAGTTGAACATTGCCACCGCGTGCTCGCGCAGACCTCACGCGAACTATGGTATAACGTCGCCACCACAAAACCGGCTCAGCACCGGATTACAAAATATCATTATAAAACAATAACATGCCATTCGGCTTTTACATCATTATGGGGGCGCAGTTCTTCTCGTCCCTCGCGGATAACGCGCTGCTGGTCGCCGCCATTGCGCTGCTGATGCAACACTTCGCCCCGGAGTGGATGACGCCGATGCTGAAGTTTTTCTTCACGGTGTCGTACGTATTGTTCGCGGCGGTGGTCGGCGCCTTCGCCGACTCGATGCCCAAGGGCCGCGTGATGTTCATCACCAATACTATCAAGATCGTCGGCTGCCTGCTGATATTCACCCACGAATGGTGGTCGATACCCGGTGCCGAAAGTTACGTCACG
>VFLF01000685.1 GCA_009885185.1 Nitrosomonadales bacterium
TGAAGCGCATCCGGTATCGATGCTGCATACGCTGCACGCCAAGGAAAACGGCGCCACGGTGATCGTCGTCGATCCGCGTTTCACCCGCACTGCGGCCAAGGCCGACACGTATTACCGCATCCGTTCCGGCACCGACGTTGCGTTCCTGATGGGGATGCTGCATCACATCTTCAAGAACGGCTGGGAAGACAAGCAATACATTCACGACCGCGTCTATGGCATGGACAAAATCAGGGAAGAAGCCGGCAAGTGGACGCCGGACAAGGTCGAAGAAGTCACCGGCATGAAAGAAGCGGAAGTGCTCGACGTGGCCGAACAGATGGCCAAGAACCGTCCCAGCACCATCGTGTGGGCGATGGGCCAGACGCAGCATACCAACGGCAACGCGATTGTGCGCGCATCCTGCATCCTGCAACTCGTGCTCGGCAATGTGGGCGTATCGGGTGGCGGCACGAATATTTACCGCGGCCACGACAATGTGCAGGGTGCGACCGACGTCGGTCCGAACCCGGACTCGCTGCCTGGCTACTACGGCATCGCGCCCGGCTCATGGGCGCACTTCGCCCGGGTGTGGGGCGTTGATCTCGACTGGATCAAGAAACAGTTCGCAACGCCGGCGATGATGGAGAAGTCCGGACTTACCGTATCGCGCTGGATTGACGCTGTGCTGGAAAAAAATGAGTTGATTGATCAGGATAGCAACCTTAAAGCAGTGGTGTTCTGGGGGCATGCGCCGAATAGCCAGTCGCGCGGCAAGGAAATGATCGAAGCCATCAAGAAACTGGAATTGCTGGTGGTGGTTGATCCCTATCCTTCGGCGACGGCCGCGATGGCCGCGATGTCGCGGCAGGATGGCGTTTACCTGTTGCCGGCGGCTACTCAGTTGGAGTGCTCGGGCTCGGCGACGGCATCGAATCGGTCGCTTCAATGGCGCGAAAAAGTTATAGAGCCAATGTTCGAGTCACGCACCGATCACATGATCATGTATCAATTGGCGCAGAAATTCGGCTTTGCCGACCAGTTGATCGGCAAGCAGGCCGACGGCACGGTGCGTATCAAGCTGGCCAAGGGCGCCAAGGGCATGGACGAGCCGGACGTCGAGGATATCCTGCGCGAAATCAACCGCGGCGTGTGGACCATTGGCTACACCGGGCAATCCCCCGAACGCCTGCAGGCGCACATGCGTAACATGCATGTGTTTGACGTCAAGACGCTGCGTGCCAAAGGCGGCAAAGACGCCAAAACCGGCTATGTGCTGGATGGCGACTATTTCGGTTTGCCGTGGCCTTGTTTTGGTACGGCAGAGATCAAGCATCCGGGCTCGCCTAACCTGTATGACACTTCGCGGCATGTGATGGATGGCGGCGGAAATTTCCGTGCGAATTTCGGTGTGGAGCGTGATGGCGTGTCGTTGCTGGCCGAGGATGGATCGCATTCCAAGGGATCGGACATCACCACGGGTTATCCGGAATTTGACCACGTATTGCTCAAGAAGCTCGGCTGGTGGGAGGAGCTGTCCGAAGCTGAGCAAAAAGCCGCTGCGGGCAAGAACTGGAAAACCGATCTGTCGGGGGGCATTCAGCGCGTGGCGATGAAGCATGGATGCCATCCGTTCGGTAATGCCAAGGCACGTGCGGTAGTGTGGAATTTCCCCGATCCGGTGCCGCTGCATCGTGAACCGCTCTATACACCGCGTCCGGATCTCATCGACAAGTATCCGACGCACGCCGACCAGAAGAACCGCTGGCGTGTGCCGGTGCTATTTAAGAGCATACAAGATGCCAACAGGGATGCGGTCAAATCCTATCCGTTAATCATGACCAGTGGCCGTCTGGTCGAATACGAGGGCGGCGGAGACGAAACGCGCTCCAATCCGTGGCTCGCTGAGCTGCAACAGGAAATGTTCGCCGAAATCAACCCGAAGGACGCCAACGATCGCGGTGTCCGGAACAATGAATATATCTGGATCGAAACGCCGACCAAGGCCCGGCTTAAGGTGAAGGCGCAGGTAACCGAGCGCGTGGGAGCGGGAACTGTATTCCTGCCATTTCACTTTGGCGGCTGGTGGATGGGCCAGGACATGCTCAAGTATTACCCGGAGGGCGCGGCGCCTTTGGTGCGTGGCGAGGCAGTCAACACTGCCACGACCTACGGCTACGACATTGTGACGATGATGCAGGAAACAAAAACAACACTGTGCCAGGCGTCCAAAGCCTGACCAAGACGAGAGCCGGAGGAGTTAGACCATGGCGAGAATGAAATTTCTGTGCGATACCGAGCGCTGTATCGAGTGCAACGGCTGTGTGACCGCCTGCAAGCAGGAGCACGAGATTCCCTGGGGTGTTAATCGTCGCCGCGTAGTGACCTTGAACGACGGGGTGGCGGGAGAGAAGTCGATTTCGGTCGCCTGCATGCACTGTTCGGACGCGCCATGCATGGCGGTGTGTCCTGTTGACTGCTTTTACAAAACCTCGGAAGGAGTAGTGCTGCACGACAAGGATTTGTGCATCGGTTGCGGTTACTGTTTCTATGCCTGTCCATTCGGCGCGCCGCAGTTTCCGCAGGATGGCGCGTTCGGGATGCGCGGCAAGATGGACAAGTGCACGTTCTGCGCGGGCGGCCCTGAAGCCGACAATTCGCCTGCCGAATTCAAGAAATACGGGCGCAACCGGCTGGCAGAAGGAAAACTGCCTGCGTGTGCTGAAATGTGCTCCACCAAGGCGTTGCTGGGTGGCGACGGCGACGTCGTTGCCGACATTTACCGCAACCGGGTGCTCCATCGAGGGAAGGGCGCTGAGGTATGGGGCTGGAGTACGGCGTACGGCAGGCCCGACAAGCCCGCGGCTCCCGCCGCTCCTGCCACCCAACCGGCACCGAAATCATGAGGAGCGTACTGTTTGTGGCGGCGGCATTGGGATGCGTGGCGCTCGTCGCGGGGTGCGGTGATTTGCCGCAGACGACGTCTTATAAGCAGGGCCAGTATCGGGGAAAACCTGACGGCGTGTCCTGGGAGGGCGGGGACTTCAAGGGCGACAAGGTAGCGTGGGAAAAAGCGATCAAGGCACGTAACAACGGACAGAACGAATACGTGCGGATCGGGAACTAAGCACAGAGGAGCGTTCATGCGCGGCAATCTCGGTATGCGGTGGCTGATGCGGTTGGTTGTTTTGTTCTGCATGGCCGCGTTGCCGCAGTTCGCGCTGGCCGCCGCCGATACGACTGGCGGTGCCGCAGATCAGGCCCAGCGGCAAACCACCCAGCCGGGAAACAACGCGCCGTTCTGGCGTGACGTGCGCCGGGGAGAGAATCCGTATCAGACCACGCAGGTGCGGGGTATCGAAACCAATGTGCTGGTACAGAGTGAAGGTCAATCGTGGCGCCTGCTGCGGCCATGGGTGTACTCGGTGGGCGGTTTGATTATCGTAATTGCGTTGCTGGCCTTGGCGGGTTATTACTTCTGGCGCGGCTCGATCAAACTGCATGAGCAGCCGACGGGCAGGCTCATACGGCGTTTTTCCAGTCTGGATCGCCTGGCGCACTGGACGGTGGCGATCAGCTTTGTCACGCTTGGCATCACCGGTGTCATTATTACGTTTGGCAAATACTTGTTGCCGGTTTTAGGTCACGCTCTGTTTTCATGGCTCGCGATAGTGGCCAAGAATCTGCATAACTTCGTCGCGCCGGTATTCTTTTTTGCACTGCCGTTATTGATTCTGGTGTTCATACGCGACAACCTGCCGAAGCGCTATGATATGCATTGGCTGAAGACATTCGGTGGCATGCTCTCGAAAAGTGGGAAAGAAGTTCCCTCGGGGCGTTTCAATGCCGGCGAAAAAGCGTTGTTTTGGGCCATGGTGTGTATCCTAAGCGTGGTGTTGTGTATTTCGGGAGCAATCATGTTGTTTCCGAATTTCGACCAGGGGCGTTTCACGATGCAGTCGGCTAACATCGTGCATATGGTTTGTGCATTGCTGGCAATCGCGATGGCGTGTTTTCACATATATCTCGGCACCATCGGCATGAAGGGCGCGTACAAGGCCATGCGCACCGGTTATGTCGACGAAGCATGGGCCAAGGAGCATCACCAGATCTGGTACGAGGAAGTCAAAGCGGGCACCGCGCGCCAGCAATTTGCCGATGATGTGTCGCCTGACATCAAGATGCAGGTCGAGCAGTCGATCAAGACTTAAGTGGGGTATGGGAGGAACGATGAAATCGAATAACGTACTCGCGCTTACAGTGGCTTGTTTGTTTACAAGCGGATTGGTGTTTGCCAAATTACCGCCGCTGACCGATGAACAAAAAGCGGCGGCGGAGATAGCAAAGACCAAAGCGGCGGATGTCGCAAAGAAAAAGGCGGAGTTGCTTGCCAAATCTCAGGATAGCGTAGCCAACCGCTACATCCAGGAGCAAAAAGCCAAGGGAGTCATCGTCAAGCCCACGCCGATTGCTGTTGCACTACCAGCACCTGCCGCAGCACCTGCTGCAGCGCCAGCCAAGAAATAACAGAAGTCCGTGCAATACCTGGATTTCCAGGTTAACTGGGCGGCTTGGCGGCCTCCGGTTTTATCCTTTTGGTTTACCTGCTGATTGCGATAGCCGCGAGTCGCGCCGCTTTGGGGGGGCGCTGACTTTCATACTGCATCAGATCACAGATCATCTTATTGGCGCCGGTAAAGTGAAACATTGTGGTTAAAAAAATCGGTTCCGACGATGGCTGATTTCTGGAACAGTTGCGGCTATAACCTCCTCCGGCGCAATGCGGACGGGCGCTTGATAGTCACTGATGATTACCTGCGCCTTTACTACGCCCGGCCCGAACTTGCGCCGGTTGCGGAATCGTTGGCGCATGAGTGCGCACTGCACGCGGCACTGCTCGACAATCCGCGTCGCGCGGTGGACGAGCGAACGATTGTCCTGATCGAAGACGAGGATGCACGCGAGAACTACCGCGTGATGCTGCGCTTTCGCGATCAATTGCTTGCGGCGGCTTCGCTGGAAGCTTTCTACGCTGGGCTTTTCCAGCGTGATGTCAATGTGCCGCCGCTTTTTGTCGATCTGATCACACAGGTAATTTTACGCGGCATCCTCGACGCGACGGAAGACGGCTTGCAGGCACGGGCGGCTGAACTGTTTTTCCGCCGCCAGCGGGTCAATATCGACCGCGGCGCAATCCGGTTGGCGGATGACGAGACAGTGGAAATGCAGGCAACCAGCGGCGGGCTCGGGTTGCTCGGAAAACTGATTGTCGAGGCA
>VFLF01000208.1 GCA_009885185.1 Nitrosomonadales bacterium
AGCGGAAGCCTGCTAACTTGCCCACGTTCTCGCCCGCGCCTGAAGGGGGCTAAGGCTAGGCGCTGACGATCAGCGGATAATCAAAGCGCGCCTTGACTGGCGCCAGTTTGAATTTGCCGGTGCGTTTCGTGCCCGCGCGCTCGGCGCGTGCTTCCAGCAGCTTCTTCGCCACGTCGCGCGCGATTTCGAGGGTCTCCTGAATCGTGCGTCCCTGGGCGACCAGTCCCGGCACATCCTCGCTGGTGGCGAGATACAACCCTTCGGGCAGCTTCTTGATATGCAAATTCACGATTTGTTCCATGAGCACTTCCTTTAGCGGATCGTCGCGCGAGCATAATCACCATGGGGATCGGAGTCAATTTCTTTCCGGCAAGGGTGGGCGCGCTCTTTTTGCTCACGCGCTACGGCGCATGCCGCATCCGGCGGCGTGGGTAAAACATAGGGCGTTTTGCCCGCCCAATCTATTTCCCAAACCGAAACGTAGAGGAAGGTTCATCCATTCGATCACGCGGTTTGCGGATGCGATCCGCCATGGACAGGGCGTAGGGTGCGTTTTCCAGCAGGATCGCCATTTGCCGTTCGTTCAGTATCAAACCCGCGCGTTGCGCGAGGGTTTCCACCACGCCGCGCGTTTTGGCATCCACATCGGGCTTGGGTTCAAACACGCTGACATCCACCACTGGTGCTTTCGCATCGGGTTGTAACGGCGGACGGCGCTGGTGCCAATCGGTCGCCTGCTGATACGCATGCCCCACCGCCAGCACTTGTGCATCGTTAAACGGTCGCGTGATGAGTTGCAGGCCCAGCGGCAAGCCGTTCTTTGACAGGCCGCCGCACAGCACCAGCGCGGGAGTGCGGGCCGAGTTCGACGGCGTGAAGGCATTCGACTTGCGCCAGAAATTGGTGACGCGATACTCCTCGAAGCGCGGCGCGGGGCCGAAGCCTGCGGTGAGCAGTACATCGTATTTTTTCAGCAGCGGCTGCATGTCGGCGATGTAGCGCCGGTGTTCGCGCAGCGCCTGCACGTAGTCGCTGGCTTGAAACACGCAGGCGGGCAGCGCGCGCCCCAAAAAATCGCGACCGTAATCGCCGGGACGCGCGATCAAATCCTTTTGCTGAATGGCAAACATTTCGCTCTCGGCGATGATGACTTTCACATCCAGCCCGTCCAGCATCGGCCTTGCACGGCAGTCTTCGAGGGTTGCGCCCAACTGCTTGAAGGTCTTGATCGCTTCTTCCATCGCGGCGCGCAGGTCTTCGTGCGCGGGGAGGTCTTCTTCCCAATAGTGGCGCAACACGCCGATTTTCAAACCTTTGATGTTGCCGTTGAGCGCGGCGCGGTAATCGGGCATCGGCTGCTCGGTGCTGCCCGCGTCTTTCGGATCGTAGCCCGCGATCGCTTGCAGCAGGATGGCGCAGTCTTCGGCGGTGCGCGCCATCGGCCCGCAGTGATCGAAGGTAAATGAATTCGGTATCACCCCCGCGCGGCTCACCAGCCCGTAGGTCGGCATCAGCCCGGTGATGCCGCAATGCGACGCCGGCCCGCGGATCGAGCCGCCGGTGTCGGAGCCGAGTGCGGCGGGCGTCAGGCCTGCGGCCAGCGCCACGCCCGAGCCGCTGGATGAGCCGCCGGAAAAATGCGCGAGGTTCCACGGATTGCGCGCGGGCGGCCACGGCAGATCAAACGACGGCCCGCCGTGGGCGAACTCGTGGGTTTGCAGTTTGCCGAGCAGAATCGCGCCTGCATCGAGCAGTTTTTGCGTGGTGGTGGCGTTGCTGGCGGGGATGTTGTCGATGCAGACCTTTGATCCGCTGGAGGTGAGGATGCCGGCGGTGTTGTAGATATCTTTAAGCGCAAACGGGATGCCGTGCAGCGGGCCGCGATAGTTGCCTTGCGCGATATCCTGTTCGGCTTGCTTTGCCTGTGCGCGCGCGAGGTCGCCGGTGACGGTGATGAATGCCGAAAGTTGCGGTTGATAGGTGTTGATGCGCGCGAGCAGCGCATCGGTCAATTCCACCGGTGATAATTTTTTGCCGCGAATCAGTTCGGCGGTTTCGGCGATGGTGAGGTAATGCAGGTCAGTCATGATGATCTCAATCATTCAAAAATTGTGATGGGTTACGCTGCGCTTCACCCATCCTACGGTTTACGGTCATCGCGCAATCAATCCCAAATCCGTCAATATCGCGCGCGTCTGCACTTCCTCGACTTCAAGCTGCTTCATAAACGCCTTGCTCAATAAATAGCTCGGGTCCCAGAACTGCTGCTCGGTATCCTTGCGCCACTCCGGCGTTTTGGCGAGCTTTTCGAAGGTGGCGTCCCAATAGGCGATTTCGGCGGGCTTCATGTCCTTCGGTCCCATGAAGCCGCGCCAGGTGTAGAACACCGCGTTGCTGCCTTGTTCTTTCAATGTAGGCAGCTCGGCCAGCGCGCCGGTTTGCCGCGTGCCGGCGGAGATGCCGAGGATGCGAGCGCGGCCTTCTTTTTGCAGAGGGAACATGCTGCGCGGGCTGGCGACATACACATCGATGTGCCCACCGAGCAGTGCGGTCAGCGCCGGGCCGCCGCCGGGATAGACCACGGTTTTTACTTTGCCCGGATCGATGCCGATGGATTTCAGATACATGCTCATCACGATGTGGTTGTGATTGCCGCGCGCCGTGGCGAACGCAAAACTCAGCGACTGCGAATCTTTTTTCAGGCGCGCGGTGAGATCGGCGAGTGTTTTGATCGGCGAATCGGCCTTGACGGAGATCACCACAAACTCGCGCGCGAGAATGTTCAGCGGCGTGAAGTGCGTGTAGGTCAAGGGTGACGTGCCCATCAGTTTGTTGCCGATGAGGGCGGGCGAAATCGTCGCGATGTAGTGCGCGTCGCCACGATGTTGATTCAGGTATGCCCAGCCGATGGTATTGGCGGCGCCGGGTTTGTTGACCACGGCGGAGTTCGGCACGAGACCCTTGCTCTGAAAGATATTCTGCACCACGCGCGCCATCACGTCGGGCGAGCCGCCGGGCGCGGAGCCGACGACGAGTTCGACGGTTTTGGTGGGTTTCCACGCTTGGGCTGGCGCGAATCCGGCAATGCAAACCATCGCCAGAGCGGTCAATGCTTGAATTAAACGCATGGTGTCCTCGCAGGGTGTTGTTATCGGTGGTGCGGCATCCTAGCGCTGAATCCCGCCGGTGTCACGAGCGCGGGGCGGCAGGTTTGTTGACGCCCCCGCGCCGGGTCACTAAGCTCCCAGCTCCACACGATCAAACCCGGACATTCACGATGCCTTATTACACGCCCGCCCAAATCGGCATGCCGCTTGCCGAGGTAGACACGCCGGCACTGCTGCTCGACCTTGATGCCTTCGAGCAGAACCTCAAGCTGCTCAACGATTCGCTCAAGGGGCGCAGCATCAAGGTGCGCCCGCACGCCAAAAGCCACAAGTGTCCCGAAATCGCGCTGCGCCAGATGGCGCTGGGTGCGGTAGGCGTGTGCTGCCAGAAAGTGAGTGAGGCCGAGGCCATGGTCGATGGCGGCGTCAACGATGTATTGATCGCCAATGAAGTGGTGGGCGCGGCCAAGATCAAGCGCCTTGTGGCATTGGCGAAGCGGGCAAACATCGCCGTGTGCGCGGATCACGCGGATAACGTCGCTGCGCTGGATGCTTCCGCGCGTGAGGCCGAAACCACGCTCAACGTGCTGGTGGAGGTCAACGTCGGCGCCAACCGCTGCGGCATCGAGCCGGGCGAGCCGGCGTTTAAGCTCGCGCAGAAAATTCATCAAAGCAAAAATCTGAAATTTGCCGGCTTGCAGGCGTATCAGGGCGGCGCGCAGCATATGCGCAAGACCGAAGATCGCCGCGCGGCTATCGAGGTGGCGTGCGAAAAGGTAAAACGCACCACTGCGTTGCTGGCAAAGGCGGGCATCCCCTGCGAGCGCGTTACCGGCGCGGGCACCGGCACGTATTTGTTCGAGGCGGCGAGCAGTGTGTATCACGAGCTGCAAACCGGCTCGTATATTTTTATGGATGTCGATTACGCCAACAACGACTGGACGGAAAGCGGCATTCCGCGCTTCGAGCACAGCCTGTTTGTGTGGACATCGGTGATGAGCTGCCCGACGGCGGATCGCGCGATTTGCGATGCGGGGCTGAAGGCATCAAGCGTCGATTCCGGCATGCCGCGCGTGTTTGATACGCCGGGCGTGGAATACGTCAAGGCGTCGGACGAACACGGCGTGCTGAAACTGGCTGAAGGCGTATCGCTGCCACTGGGGCACAAGCTGAAAATCGTGCCGGGGCACTGCGACCCGACAGTGAATCTGTACGATCACTTTGTGTGCGTGCGCAAGGGTGTGGTCGAAGCGCTGTGGCCGATTACGGCGCGTGGCGCATTATTATAAGTAGCTGTTTTTAAAGGATATTATTTGAAGCCGATTCGGCGTATCGGATTCATTGGCATCGGCAACATGGGCACGCCGATGGCGGCGCACGTCGTCAAAGCGGGTTTTGATGTCACTGTTTACGACATCAATCCGGAGGCATCCGAGAAATTTGTTGCGCGGCACGGCGGCAAAGTCGCGGCGAGCCTTGCGGCGCTGGGCCGCGATGTCGAAGCGGTGATTACCATGCTGCCCAACGACAAAATCGTCAGCACGGTGATACTCGGCGACAGGGGTGTTGCGAGTACGTTGGCGCACGGTGCCGTGGTCATCGACATGAGCACGTCCGATCCGATAGGCACGCGCGCGCTCGCCGAAGCGCTCGCGCCGCGCGGCATCACGGTGATCGATGCGCCGGTGATGGGCGGCGTGGTGTTCGCAAAAGATGCCACGCTGGATATCATGGTGGCGGGCGATGCGGCCGCCATCGAGCGCGTGACGCCGATATTAAAATCGATGGGCCGCGGCCTGATTCACTGCGGCGCGGTGGGTAACGC
>VFLF01000677.1 GCA_009885185.1 Nitrosomonadales bacterium
GGTGGATGTCAACACCGGCGGCTTTGTCGGCGGGCGCAATTTCGACGACACCATTTTCAAGACCAATCTCGAAGCGGCGCAGGTCGCTGCGCGTCAATTGCGCCTGCGCAATCTCGGCGGCATCATCATCATCGATTTCATCGACATGGACACCGAGGAGCACCGCAACGCCGTGCTCAACGAGTTCCGCAAGGCGCTGTCGCGCGACCGCACGCGCATGACCGTCAACGGCTTCACGCAACTGGGGCTGGTGGAAATGACGCGCAAGCGCACGCGCGAGTCGCTGGCGCATGTGCTGTGCGAGCCGTGCCCAGTGTGTCAGGCGCGCGGTGAACTGAAAACCGCGCAAACCGTGTGCTACCAGATACTGCGCGAGCTGACGCGCGAGGCGCGGCAGTTCAATGCGCGCGAATTCCGCATCCTTGCCTCGCAGCAGGTGATTGACCTTTTTCTGGACGAGGAGTCGCAAAGCCTCGCCATGCTCTCCGACAGCATCGGCAAGCCGGTATCACTGCTGGTCGAGAGCATTTACAACCAGGAGCAGTTTGATATCGTATTGATGTAGCTTGGTTTATTGTCGGCAGCGATGCCACCAGCGCGCCAGCGGCGCCAGCGCACCAAACACGCCGATGCTGGCAAACGCCAGGCCCCACGCCAGCGTGCTGCGGTTGCCGCCCGCCAGATCCAGCACCGCGCCGAACATCAACGGCGCGATCAACGCGGCGGAAAAGCCGATAAACGAATACACCGCCATCATCGCGCCGCGCTGATCGGGATGCGCCGAACCGATGGCGCCCGCCGTCAAGGCGGCGGAATCGCCCAGCATCAGCGCGTAATGCACACACATGAAGGTAAACACCACGTACCACGGCAGGCCGGCGGTGAACCCGAGGCCGCAGGCGAACAGCCCCGATGCCGTCATAAAAATAAAAATAATGCGCTGGCGACCAAAGCGCAGCGACAGCTCGTTGCCGGTGACACTCATCAGCGGCCCGCACAGATTGATAATGGCGGCGAGCGTCGCCGCGCTCATCACCATCGCCGCATCGGCGGGTTGCAGCGTCGCCGCGAACACCAGAAACGCCACCATCCACGCGCGCTGGCCGAACAACTCGTAGTTGTGCAGCGCATAGCCGAGGATGTAGTAGCGCGTGGTGCGGTTGGCCAGCACCGGGCGAAAATCCAGCAACGCAGGCGACGCTGCGTGCGTGGCCTGCGTGCGGCCGCGCGGCATCAGCAGGTTGACCATCAGGGCCGCCACCACCGGCGCCGCCGCGCCGAACAGGAACGCCGCCTGCCAGCCAAACGCACCGCCCAGATAGCCACAGACAAAGATCGACACGCTGGAACCCACGCCGAAACACGCCGCGTAGAACGCGGTGGCGCGCGCCTGCGACGTGCCTTCGAGATGATCCGTCAGAGTTTTCAAGCCCGGCATATACGTGCCGCCCAAGCCCGCGCCGATCAGGAACTGAAACAGCAGGGCCGTCCACAAGCCTTGCGCGAACAAGGCAAAACCCAGCGCACCCGCCGCCGACAACAAACACGCCGCCAGATAAATGCGCCGCGAATCGATACGGTCCGTCAGCGCAGTCAGCGCCGGCACCGCCGTCATGTAGCCGGCGAATGCAATGCCGCCGATCAGGCCCGCCTCGGAATTGGTGAGGCTCCAGTCGCGCTGAAACTGCGGCAACAGCGTGGTGTATGCGGCAAAGCCCGCCATGCTGAAGGATTCGGCGACGCACATGATGACGGTCATGGCGACCGCGCCGCGCGACGTGCTCATGCTGTCATCTCAAAGCGCGCCCGCTTTTTTCAGCAACGCGGCGATGGCTTCCGCCATGCGCCGATAGCCCTTGGCGTTGGGATGGATCGCGTCGGATTTCTGATCGCGCTGATACAGCACATCGGTGACGATTTTGCCTTCGTAAGGAATTTTGAATTCCTTCGCGATCTCGTCAAAAAACGGCGCGGCACTGGTGACCAGCGCCGGCTTGGGCACGCCCACCAACACCACGGCGATACCTTGCGCCTGAATCGATTTGATGATCGCGCGCAAATTCGCCTTGGTCTGCGCCTCATCCACCTTGCGCAGCATGTCGTTGCCGCCGAGGCACACGATCATCAGCTTGGGTTTGTGTTCTTCGATCACTTCCTGCAACCGCGCAAGACCGCCCTCGGTGACTTCACCCGGCACGCCCGCGCGCACCACCTTGCGCGAGAGTAACTGCCCCAGCACGACCGGATAACTCTCCGCCTCCGTCGCCCCGGTACCGAACGTGAGGCTGTCGCCGAACGCAACGATCACATCTGCCGGCGCGAGCTTGCCGAGTTTGGGTACGCTGGGACCGCAGCCGGCCAATACTGTCAGCCATAGCGCAAAAAATACGTAAGTATTTGTTTTTATTATGTTTTTCATAAATTCCTCAGACTACAACGGCTCATCAAATCACATAAAAATTTCGCGCCGAAACATCATTGGGTTCCTTCCTCCGCTTGCGGGGGAAGGTCAGGATGGGGGAACAACCGGAGCAA
>VFLF01000364.1 GCA_009885185.1 Nitrosomonadales bacterium
GAACAAAAACTGAATGTGCCCGCCCATCAGATCCACCAGCGCCAGCGCCTGCCCTTTGTATGGCACATGCACGTAATCCACCTTGGCCATCACCTTGAACAGTTCACCCGACATGTGGCTGGGCGAACCCACGCTGGACGAACCGTAACTCAGTTGCCCCGGCCGTGCTCGCGCAATAGCGGCGAACTGCTTGACCGTGCGCACCGGCAGCGACGGATGCACCACCAACACATTAGGCACGTTCGCCACGATCGCTATCGGCGAAAAATCCTTCAACGGATCGAACGGCAGCTTGGCGTAGACCGAAGCGTTGATGACAAAGCCTTCGGGGATCATCTGGAGCGTGTAACCGTCCTTCGCCGACTTCGCGGTGATTTCACCACCGATTATGTGATTGGCGCCAGGGCGGTTTTCGACAATCACCTGTTGCTTGAAGGTTTCAGTGAGCCGCGCGCCCACCGCGCGCGCGAGGATGTCGGTGGCGCCGCCGGGGGCCACGCCGACAATCATGCGGATGGGTTTGCTGGGGTAATCCTGCGCGGTGACGGCGCCTGTAACGAGTGCAAGACAAATTGATGCAATAGTGCCTACGATTACTTTTTTCATGGCAACTCTCCTTACAGACCCGCAAAATCATTACAACGCCGCGACAAACTTCTCAATCAACGGATTAATCTTTTCCGGAAACTCCGTCAACGGAAAATGCCCCACGCCCGGCAGTTTGATGTATTGCGAGCCGGGCACGGCTTCGTGAATTTCTTTTTCGTATTCGGGCGGGCTGCCGTGGTCATTCAAGCCGCGCAGCAGCAGCATCTTTGGCTTGAACGAAGAAATACGGTCGCGCACATCAAACGCATCGATGGTTTTGAGGTCATGGTATTGCGACATCGGCCCCACTTTTTTGTGGCATTCCATCAAGTGCGCGCGCAGGCCCGGCTCGACAAACTGCATTGCCCGCATCTGGAACGCAAGCCATTCCTCATAGGCCTTTTCGTCGCGCGGCTCCTTCGCGGCGCGCAGTCGCATCTCGTAGGTATCCGGCGCACGGGTCTTGGGTTTGGCCGCCACCGTCATGATGACCACGCCCTTAACCTCATCCGGATAATCCAGTCCGTATTGCAACGCGATGGATGCGCCCAGCGTATAGCCGACCAGCACCAGATCCTTTTTCATCCCCTGCGCCCACAGCCACCCGCGCACCCATTCGGTGTAGCGCGCCACATCCACGCAACACTCGCCTTCCAGATGCCCCGGCAGCGTCGGCGCGATACTGCCCGAGAAATGCTTGAGTTGTGGAATATACGCATCGGCGCAAGCGCCCGCGCCGGGGCCGTGGATGAATACAAGTTGCGGCATGGTTCAATCTTCCCTGGTTGATTTTGCGCCTGATTTTACGTCTTCCGGCACGGGCGTGCGGCTTTGCAGCCAGCCGCCAAAAGCCAGTATGCCTGAGTTCGACAGAAACACCGTCTTGAAGCCGAATGCGGCGCCGACGCTGCCGAAGAATACCGGGATCACCACATGCGTGAGGCTGCGCAGGGTTTTGTAAAGCCCGATTGATTCAGCAATGCGGTTTGGCGGCGCCAGCACATACAGCAGCGACATGATCATCGGCTGCGCGCACCCCACACCGAGGCCCAACACGAACGCAATCGCCGCCAGCGCATACGGATTCACAAAAAACGGCAGCAGCAGATACGCCAGCGCCGACACGAATATGGCTGATGTTAGTATGGTGGCCTCGCTGAGTTTTTTCGCCAAAAACGGAATCGCGGCGCGAATCACGAACGCGGCCAGCGCCACCATGCCCAGTACCGTGCCGATGGCGGAGGCCGACAGCCCGATGGCGTGGCCGTACACCGGCATGTAAAACTGAAACAAGTCCTGCGCCGAGCCGATAATGCCGCCGGCGATGAACGTCGAACGCAGCGCGGGTATGCGCCAGAGTTCGAGCACGCCGCCGGAGGACTTTGCGCCCGCCTGTCCGGCAGCAGGCCTGACGGCGCCTGGCATCAAGCCCGGCATCCACCACAGCAAAAATATCGGCAGCACCACAAACACCGCCAGCACCCAGAACACGCGCTGGTGACCGATGGTGTCGATGGAAAATCCCGCGATCAGGGGGCCAAGAAAATTCGCGATCGACCAGCCCATGGTAATCAGCGCGTAATTGCGCGCGCGGTGTTGCGGCCCGCCGATGCCGCCCACTGCAGCTTCGAGCGGAATACTGAAGATAAGGTGTCCCAAGCCCAGCAAAAACGCCGCCGCATACACGGCCCCCATGCCGGGCCACAGCGGCATCAGCAGCAGCGCCGCCGCCATCAGCACCGAACTCCAGATCATCGGCAGGC
>VFLF01000479.1 GCA_009885185.1 Nitrosomonadales bacterium
CCGCGTACTGCGGCGTGCTTAAATCATTGAAACGCGGCGTGATCGAAATGGCGCTGACCAAACGCTATTCCGAACTCGCGCCGGACGAGGAAGAATTTCTCACCTTCATTCTCGACGCCAGCGAACGCCCGGTGACGTGGCTGTCGCTGCATAACTTGATCGAAAAACCCAACGCCATCGCGGACATCCTCAAGCGGGTCGCGCCGCTCATCAAACGCGGCGCGCTGCCGCAGATACTCACGCGCCCGCTGCTCTACGACATGAATCTGCGCCGTCCCTTTATGTTCACCGAAATGAACGCGGCGAAAGCGGTATTCGATGCTTCGTTTGAAACGCAGATGGCGATTTACGCCGACGCCGGCTTCCGCAAGGCGTTTAAGGAAGAACTGAAACAAGGCCGCAAATGGGCGGGCATCGCCAAGGGCGTCATCATCGTCTCGGTCGAAAATCCCGCGTTGAAATCCATTGAAGGCATGACCATCGGCGAGGTGGCGGCGGCGCGGGGCAAAGACCCCGACGACGTGTTTTTCGATATCGCGGTGGAAGACCAGTTGCAGGTGAAATACGTCGTGCCGCGCGCCAACACCGATAAGGCGGCGCTCGCGGATACGCTGCGCGATTCACGCACACTGATTGGCTTGTCCGACGCCGGTGCGCACCTCGACATGCTGTGCGAATCAGGCTACACCACCTATATGCTCGGCCATTGGGTGCGCGAGGAAAAAGCCCTCACACTGGAGCGCGCGATTCAGCGCATGACCTCCGAGCCGGCGGATTTTTTCGGCATCAAGGGCCGCGGACGCCTGGAAACCGGTGCCGCCGCCGACATCGTTGTGTTCGACGAAAACAAGATCAACTCGCCACAGCGCCCCACGCCGGTGAAGGATTTACCGGCGGGCGGTACCCGGCTGTATGCCAAGGCCGAGGGAATATCGCAGGTCATCGTTAACGGGACGATTCTTTATCAGCACGGCATGCACACCGGCGCGGTGCCGGGCGAGATATTGCGCTCGTGCTGAATCGGTGTTGGGTGGTAACGAATAGGTCGGGCCGCTATTTGCTATCGTTAATCCCCCGCTTCCACGTCGAAGGCACGATGCCTTCGCGGTTAGCCGCACGTTTGCCCAGCCAGTAGCCCAGCGACGCGCCGACGCTCGAAAACGGCGATTCGACGTTGAGTTTTTGCGCTGCGTCGATTGGCCAGTTCGGGTTGTGCAGAAACTCACGGCCCAGCGCCACCAGGTCGGCGTCGCCCGAGCGCAGGATTTCTTCGGCTTGATCGGCGTGAATAATCATGCCGACGGCCATGGTCTTGATGGGCGCGCCGTTGCGAATGTCCCGCGAGTACGGCACCTGATAGCCGTAACCCGGCGGCGCGTCGCCGGTCGCGGCGTCGGACATGCCGCCCGCGCTGCAATCGATCACATCCACGCCGTATTTTTGCAACTCGCGCGCGACGAGGATGCTGTCCGCTGTAGTCCAACCGGCTTCGTCCACCGCCGACACGCGCAGGAACAGCGGCTTGTCCTCCGGCCAGTGCTTGCGCACTTCGCGCACTACTTCTATCGGGAAACGCAGGCGCTTTTCCGGTGATCCGCCATATTCATCGGTGCGCTGATTCGCCACCGGGGACAAAAACTGATGCAGCAGATAGCCGTGCGCGGCATGGAGTTCGAGTATGTCGAAACCGGCTTCACGCGCGCGCCGCGCGGCCTGCCCCCAATGCCCTATGGCTTCATGGATGTCGTCGTGCGTCATCGCGCGCGGCACGGCGTAGCGTTCGTTAAACGCAATCGCGCTGGGCGCGATCAGTTCCCATTCCTCGCCGTGATCGACGCCGGGGCAATTCGCCAGCGGCGCGCGCCCTTCCCACGGCACGCTGCGGCGCGCCTTGCGCCCTGAATGCCCGAGTTGCAACGCGGGCGTCGCGCCATTGCGGCGCACCAGATCGGTGATGCGCTTTAACGGTGCGATGAAGTCATCCTTCCACAAACCCAGATCGCGCGGCGTCGAACAGCCGCGCGGATCGACCTTGGTGGATTCGACAAACACCAGCCCCGCTCCGCCTGCTGCGAACTTGCCGTAATGCATCAGATGCCAGTCGTTGACGTGGCCGTTGTCAGCGCAGTACTGCAACATTGGCGACACCACGATACGGTTTTTCAGGGTGACGCCGCGAATTTTCAGCGGTGAAAACAACATCGATTCCATTGACAAATATCCTTTAAAAACATATAGTTATGTAAATACCCTCTTACTATCATTCCCGCGCAGGCGGGTATCCCCTTCACTTGTGAAGGTAGGATGGGGATAGATTACCTATATGGCACGGTGATATGGATTCCCGCCTGCGCGGGAATGACGTGGGAAGTTCTGTGCGGTTTTTTTATTAGCGTTGGGTAGACAATTGACGTGTAAAAAAACGAGAAGTTACTGTTGCACAAACCTAACCTATCACTGCCACGTACCCCGGCGCGGGCGCACCGCAAGTGATGGTGCTGCGACGCATGTCGCGCGGGTACTTCAAATCGTTGTACGGCCGCGCGCGATGCATGGTGACGCGATTGTCCCACATC
>VFLF01000578.1 GCA_009885185.1 Nitrosomonadales bacterium
AGGATCTGCTCGAAGCCAATGGCAAAATTTTTGGGCCGCAGGGCAAGGCACTATCCGACAACGCCAGCCGCGACGTTAAAGTGCTGGTGGTCGGTAACCCCGCCAATACCAACTGCCTGATTGCAATGAAAAATGCGCCCGGCTTGAAGCCGTCGAACTTCACCGCCATGATGCGTCTGGATCACAACCGCTCACTTACACAAGTCGCGCAAAAAGTCGGCAAGCCGGTCGCGAGCGTGAAAAAACTTCATGTCTGGGGCAACCATTCCTCAACCCAGTATCCGGACATTTTTACCGCCGAAGTGGATGGCCAGAAAGTGTGGCCGATGATTAACGACCAGAAATGGCTCGAAGGCGAATTCATCCCGCGCATTCAAAAGCGCGGCGCGGAAATCATCGACGCGCGCGGTTTATCGTCCGCGGCGAGCGCCGCCAACGCCGCCATCGAACACGTGCGTGACTGGGTGTCCGGCACGCGCGACGGCGACTGGGTGAGCATGGGTATTGCGTCCGACGGCAGCTATGGCATCCCGGAAGGCGTGATGTATGGCTATCCGGCGGTGTGCAAGAACGGTAAATTTGAAATCGTCAAAGGCATCGATGTCAGCGATTTCAGCCGCGGGCGTATGCTGGCGACGCTGAAAGAGCTCACCGAGGAGCGTGATGCCATCAAACACCTGCTCGGATAAGCGTTAACAAATAGCATACGGTATAAGTATTTGTTTTTAAACAATAAAGCGGACTTCAATGTGATGTCCGCTTTTTTTGTTTTTGGAATCGAAAAGGATATCTCATGAGCAGCAACGACACCCCGATTGTCCGTGCGAAAAAAGGCGTTGCCCTGTCCGGCATCGCCGCCGGCAGCACAGCACTGTGCACTGTAGGACGCAGCGGCAACGATTTGCACTATCGCGGCTACGATATTTACGATATCGCTGAAACCTGCGAATACGAAGAAATTGCCTACCTGCTGATTCACGGCAAGCTGCCCAACGCCGCCGAACTCGCCAACTACAAAGCGAAACTCAAAACCCTGCGCGGCTTGCCGCAAGTGGTCAAAAATGTGCTCGAAGCCCTACCCGCCGCCGCGCACCCGATGGATGTGATGCGCACCGGCTGCTCCGCGCTCGGCTGCGCGCTGCCGGAAAAAGACGATCACAACGTGCCGGGCGCGCGCGACATCGCGGACCGGCTGATTGCCTCTTTCGGCTCCATGCTGCTTTACTGGTATCACTACAGCACCAACGGCAAACGTATCGAGGTCGAAACCGATGACGACTCCATCGGCGGGCATTTTTTGCATTTGCTGCATGGCAAATCACCGCAAGCGCCCGCCGTGCGCGCGATGCACACATCACTGAATCTGTATGCTGAGCATGAATTCAACGCCTCCACTTTCGCTTGTCGCGTGGTGGCCGGCACGGGTGCTGACATGCATTCGGCCATCGTCGGCGGCATTGGCGCGCTGCGCGGCCCCAAGCACGGCGGCGCCAATGAAGTCGGCTTTGAAGTAATGAACCGCTACGAAACGCCCGACGACGCCGAAGCCGACATCATCACCCGCGTGCGTAACAAGGAAACCATCATCGGCTTCGGCCATGCGGTCTACACCGTCGCCGACCCGCGCAACAAAATCATCAAGGAAGTCGCGCGCAAACTGTCTGCCGATACCGGCGACCTGAAAATGTTCGACATCGCCGACCGCATCGAAGCAGTGATGATGCGCGAAAAAACCATGTTCGCCAATCTCGATTGGTTTTCCGCCGTGTCGTACAACAAACTCGGCGTTCCGACGCTGATGTTCACGCCGATCTTCGTCATCTCGCGCACCGCGGGCTGGGCCGCGCATGTGATGGAACAGCGTGTAGACAACAAACTCATCCGGCCTACCGCGGTTTATACCGGGCCGGAGAATCGGAAATTTGAGCCTTTAGGTAAGAGATAAAAACCCTTTAAAAACAAATCATTAACCACAGATGAACACAGATAAACACAGATAAACACAGATAAGGTCAAAGTCAAAAACAGTCGTTGTTGTTTTTGAAGTTATCTGTGTTCATCTGTGTTCATCTGTGGCAAAAACGTTTTTGACTTTAGGAATTTAAATGTCCGCCGCCATCTCCAACACCCGCACCAAACCAGACCAAGTCCTCACCGACATCGCCACCTACGCGGCGAAATACACCATCAAAAGCGCCGAGGCGTACAACACCGCGCGCTTGTGTCTGATGGACACGCTCGGCTGCGGGCTTGAAGCGTTGTCCTACCCCGCGTGCACCAAGTTGATGGGGCCGATAGTTCCCGGCACCATCGTGCCGAATGGCGCGAAAGTGCCGGGTACGTCGTATCAGCTTGATCCGGTCAGCGCCGCATTCAACATTGGCTGCATGATTCGCTGGCTGGATTTCAACGATACGTGGCTTGCCGCTGAGTGGGGCCATCCGTCCGACAACCTCGGCGGCATACTGGCCGCCGCGGATTGGCTGTCGCGCAATGCAGTGGCTGCCGGCAAGAAGCCGCTCACCATGCGCGATGTACTCACCGGGATGATTAAGGCGCACGAAATTCAGGGCGTGATCGCGCTGGAAAACAGCTTTAACCGCGTCGGCCTCGATCACGTGGTACTGGTGAAAGTGGCCTCCACCGCCGTCGTCGCCAATATGCTGGGCTGCTCATACGACGAAATCGTCAACGCGGTATCGAACGCATGGATCGACGGCCAGTCGCTGCGCGCCTATCGCCACGCGCCGCAGGCAGGGTCGCGCAAATCGTGGGCCGCCGGCGACGCCACCAGCCGCGCCGTGCGTCTAGCGCTGATGGCGCACAAAGGCGAGATGGGCTACCCCGCCGCGCTGACCGCGAAAACCTGGGGCTTTTACGACGTGCTGTTCAAGGGCCAGCCCTTCAAGTTCACGCAACCGTATGCGTCGTATGTGATGGAAAACGTGCTGTTCAAAATCTCCTTCCCCGCCGAGTTTCACGCGCAGACCGCAGTCGAATGCGCGGTCACGCTGCACCCGGACGTGAAAGACCGCCTGAACGACATCAAGAAAGTCGTCATCACTACGCACGAGTCGGCGATCCGCATAATCGACAAAAAAGGCCCGCTGAACAATCCGGCCGACCGCGATCATTGCATTCAGTACATGTGCGCCATCGGCCTCATCAAGGGCAACCTCACCGCCGCTGATTACGAGGAAGATGTCGCGCGTGATCCGCGCGTCGATGCGCTGCGGGATAAAATGGAGTGTGTCGAGAAAAAGGAATGGACGCGCGATTATCTCGATCCTAAAAAACGCTCCATCGCCAACGCGATCCAGGTGTTTTTCAAGGATGGCAGTAAAACCGCCAACGTCGCGGTGGAATACCCCATCGGCCATCGCCGCCGCCGCAAGGACGGCATACCGCTGCTCGAAGCCAAATTCAGAACCAACCTCGCGCGGCGTTTTGCCGACAAGCAGCGCGCGGCGATCTATGAACTATGCAAGGATCAGAAAAAACTCGAAGTCACACCTGTGCACGAATTTACCGATTTGTTCGCCCTTTAAAAGGAGCCTCGCCATGTTTCGTCACGCCTTGATAGCCACTGCTGTTTGCGTTTCGTTTCACGCCGCCGCGCAGGATATGCCCAAGATGAAACCGGGCCTGTGGGAAACCACCAGCACTACCGGCGGCCAGAAAGGCGCGCCGGCGCACACCTCCAAGACGTCCATGTGCATCAACGAGGCCGTGCAAAAAGACATGATGGAATTCGGCAAGAGCATGGGCGCCCAGTGCAGCAAGAACACCACGCGCCGCGACGGCAACAAATACATCGGCGAAGCAGAGTGCAACTTCGGCGGATCAACAATGAAATCGCAATCCACCACGACATTCACCGGCGACAGCTCTTATCGCGTGGAGTCGCGCGCGACGTTCTCGCCACCGATGGGCGGCATGAGCGAATCGTCCACCACGCAGGAAGCCAAACACGCCGGCCCGTGCCCCGCAGGCATGAAACCCGGCGACATGACCATGCCCGGCGGGCGCACCATGAACATCAGCGACATGAAGGCGATGATGAATAAGGGCGCGAAGAAGTAATTCCCCGCCCTCGGAAAATGATAACTATCTGTTTAAAAACAAATAGTTATCGTATCACTGCCCAATCGCGGCGTTAACCCGCGGCATGACTTGCGTGGCCATCAGTTCCATCGAGCGCCGCGCAAGTTTCGGGTCCACCCAGTCGTGCCCGCAATACAGCAGCGTGCCGAAGTCGCCGATGGTGTGGCGGAATTTAAGGATTTGCTCCACCACCGAATCCACCCCGCCCGCGATCACCAGCGTGTCGAGCACGAATTCCAC
>VFLF01000337.1 GCA_009885185.1 Nitrosomonadales bacterium
TGCGGCGCGGTGGCGTTTCACCTGAACGCGCAGGACGAAGCACTCAATGCCATGCGCCGCAACATCGACGCCTGGTGGCCGCATATTCACGCAGGCGAAAACGGCGCGGAAAAAATCGTCATCACCGCCAGCGGCTGCGGCGTGATGGTGCAGGACTACGCCCACGCGCTGGCACACGACACGGCCTACGCTGAAAAAGCGCAACGCATTTCCGAACTCGCCTGCGACATCAGCGAAGTCATCATCGCAGAAAAAGCCGCGCTAATCGCACGCTTCACGCCTCACACCTCACGCCTCACAAAAAAAATCGCCTTCCACGCCCCCTGCACCCTGCAACACGGCCTGAAGAAAAAAGGCACCGTCGAAGCGCTGCTCACCGAACTGGGTTTCGAACTCGCGCCGGTCGCCGATGCGCATTTGTGCTGCGGCTCATCCGGCACGTATTCGATCCTGCAATCCGCGCTGTCCAGCCAATTGCGCGACAACAAAATCGCCGCGCTCACGCAGCACGCACCGCAAGCCATCCTCACCGCCAACATCGGCTGCCAATCGCACCTGCAAAGCGCCACCGCGCTGCCGGTTCGCCATTGGATCGAGGCGCTGGACGACCTGCTCACGCCGTAAACGAAGCCTGCGTCGGGTAAATAACCCTGCGTTTACTTGTACTTCCATACAGTACCTAGTACCGAACAGCAGGTACCCGATATAACCCATTGAGGTACTTGTACTTTTTTAAAAACACGCGTACCATGCCCCGCACAACAACTCCGGGGAGGGTACGCCATGCTCAACTTCGATTCAGCAGCGGCCACAGGCAGTTTGCGGGTGGAACGCGCGTCGATTCCGTCACGGCGGGCGCGATCCCGCGAGGTGCCGACGCAATCGGTTCCGGTCTACCAAAGCGAGATGTGGACGGCGATGCAGCGGCAGGCGAGCTCCATCCACGAGATTTCCTACCGCGCCTGTTACAAACCGCAACTGCCTGCCTACTTCATCGAACGGCTCACCGAACCCGGCGATATCGTGTACGACCCCTTCAGCGGGCGCGGCACCACTGCCGTTGAAGCCGCGCTGCACGGACGCAGCGTGATCGCCAACGACGTGAACCCGCTGTCGTCGATACTCACCCAGCCGCGTCTGGAACTGCCTGATCTCATCGACATCGAAGCACGCCTCGACACGCTGAAACTAAAAGGCCGGCAGAAAAAAGACATCGATCTCACGATGTTCTACCACCGAGACACCGAGCGCGAACTGCTCGCGCTGCGTAACTACCTGATACAGCGCCGCGCGGATTACACCGAAGACGCCACCGACCGCTGGATACGCATGGTCGCCACCAACCGGTTGACCGGGCATTCGCCGGGATTTTTTTCGGTCTATACATTGCCGCCGAATCAGGCCACCACCGCCGAAAATCAAATGCGCATCAACGCGCGGCTAAAGCAAAAACCCGAATACCGCGATGTTCGGGATCTGATCCTGCGCAAGTCAATGCAGTTGCAGAGCAAGCTCACGCTGGAGCAGCGCGCCAACCTGCGCGCCGCCGCCGACACCGCCACGTTCATGGATGACCCAGCCGCCAGCACCCTGGGCATACCAACCGAAGTGGTCAAACTCACTGTCACCTCGCCGCCCTTCCTGGATGTTGTCCAGTACGCAAAGGATAACTGGCTGCGCTGCTGGTTCAACGCGCACGACGCCGAAGAAGTCGCCTCGAAAATCACCATGTGCAGTACGGTATCGCACTGGTCCACCGCGATGCTCGAAGTCTTTCGCGAACTGTATCGCGTGACATTGCCCAACGGCTGGGTCGCGTTTGAAGTCGGCGAAGTGCGCGGCGGCAAAATCAAGCTCGAAGAAGTCGTCGCCCCCATCGGCATCTCGGCGGGCTTCGCGTGCATGGCGGTAGCGATCAACGCGCAGAAATTCACCAAAACCGCGAACATCTGGGGCGTGTCGAACAACAGCCTCGGCACCAATACCAACCGGATCGTGTTGTTTCGTAAGCCGGTGTAACCCTGCCCGGCTCGGTGGGTGGAGCCAGCTACGCCGCGTCGTGCATCGACATCGCGATGATGCAGGGCTTGTCCGAGCGATTGCTCCACGCGTGATTTGAGCCGCGCAGCACCACGGTGTCGCCCGCGCTCAAATTCACCTCTTCCAGATCGAGCACCAGCGTGACTTCGCCCTCGATGATCAGCGCGAAATCCAGCGTGCGCGTTTTTTGCATATAGGGATGCGGCGCATTGCCTGAGTAGGTGGAGGCCCCCGGCGAGCCCATCGCGGCAAAATACGCCTGCACTTCCTTCGAGCCGACCTTGCCTTTCCAAGCGGCATCGGGCGGTATCTGCAAATAGCGGCACAGCGAACCGGCCCTGGGCGGCTCGATGGTATGCGGCGCGTTCAGTGTTTCGTTCTGGATGCGCGCCGGGGTGCTGTTCGTCACCCACATGCGCGTCGCGGCGAAACCGGGTCGCGCCGGGTCGGTATGCACATCCGGCGACGGGCCGTCGCTCAACGCGCCGGATTTCGTGCCGTTGTCGTAGTCGCGGACAACTATGCGGCGTATCGGTTTGATGTCGCTCATGGTTATTTGCCCTCCGGCTTGAAGTCGTCGGGAAACGTTGCCGCGACGAACACAAACGCCATCGTGCCCGCCTGAATATTGCGCCACGCATGCCACGCCGCGAGATCAATCACGCAATCTCCCGGCTTCAGATGATATTCGCCGTCATCCAGAATCATCGTGCGTTCGCCGTTGAGCAAAATGCCGTAGTCGATGGTCTCGGATTTATGAATGCGCGTGGTGAAAAGGTTTTGATTGCCGCGCTCCCAGGTGCCGCCGGGCGTTTTTTTCGGCGGATGCATCGGCGTGATATAGGTGTCCTGCGCCGCGTCGTAATCCGTGCGCCGCGCGTCAGACTGCACAATGCGCAGATGCCCGCCGTTGGGCGGCGGCTCAAAATGAAACGGCAGATTGCCGTCGTCCTTGTCACCCTGAATGTTCGCCGGGCAGTTGTGAAACACCCAGATATCCGTCATGCCCGTGCCCTTTTTGAAGGAATTCGGATTGACGTTGGGCGCGGCGCTGTCGAACAACACCTTTGAACGCCCTTGCGCATCGTTGCCGGTGACCACGCGCCGGATGGGTTTCACGCCATTGTTTCCTTCAGCCATGCTTACTTACCCCCTAAAATCGAAAATCATTAGCCACCGATTTCACAGATGAACACAGATTAAAACCCGACTTCGTCATTCCCGCGCAGGCGGGAATCCATAAGCCGACTCAAGTGGCACTGTGTTATGGGTTCCCGCCTACGCGGGAACGACATGCGGCAATCTGCGTTCATCTGTGTCAATCCGTGAAATCCGCGGCAAAGTCTTTGAACTATCAATCCACCTTCGTCCCGGTTTCCTTCACCAGCTTGGCGAACTTTGCGATCTCTGCGCGCACGAAATCGGTGAACTGCTCCGGTGAATTTTTCTCTCCCGCCGGGTCGTAGCTTGACTGCCCCAGCCGCTGCACCAACTCGAAATTTTTCAGATTGCGGTTCACCTCGGCATTGATTCTGTTCACCACCGCCGCCGGTGTTTTGGCGGGCGCGATCAAGCCATTCCAACCGATGATTTCGTAGCCTGCCAAACCCGATTCGGCAATGGTCGGTAACTGAGGCGCCAGTTTCGTGCGCTCGCGCGTGCTGACGCCCAAGCCGCGCAGCTTGCCCGCCTGCACCTGCGGCAGCGAGATCGACATGATCGGCCACATGATCTGCACCTGCCCGCTCACCACATCGATCAGCGCCGGTGTCGCAAACTTGTACGGCACGTGCAGGATATCCACCTTGGCCATGGTCTTGAACATTTCGCCTGCCAGATGTGGCGGCGTACCGTTGCCCGACGAGGCATACACCAGTTGTCCCGGCTTCGCTTTCGCCAGCGCGATCAATTCCTTCACCGATTTTGCTGGCACCGACGGATGCACGCTCAAAATGAACGGCGACGTCGCGCACAAGGCAATCGAGGCGAAATCGCGCACCAGATCAACAGGCCCCGGCTGCAACACGGCGTTAATGGTGTATGACGCGCTCGACAGCAGCAGCGTGTAACCATCCGGCGGCGCCTTGGCCACCATTTCCATGGCAATCACGCCACCGCCGCCGGGGCGCTGCTCGACTAGCGTTTGATGCCCCCACGCCTCAGTGAATTTTTGCCCAAATATACGCGCCACGATGTCGGGGCCGGGGCCGACGATGATGCGGATCGGCTTTGCCGGGAATTCTTGGGCTTGTACCGTACATCCGATAAACAACAAACCCAGCAGAATCGTAGCATGGGCGGAGCGAAGCGCAACCCCTCGCCGTTGGTTACGCAGCATCGAACGATGGGTTTCACCCATCCTACAAATGCTAATGCCCACTCGCGCCCCCCGGCGTCCATGCCGTCGGCGCCAACGCGGTTTCGTCGCTGATGGCGTCGATCACCACAGGCCGATCCATCGCCAGCGCTTTGGGCAGCAACTCGCGCAGCGCCTTCGGGTTATCCACGCGAAACGCCGCACAGCCCATGGCCTCGGCGATCTTGGCGATGTCGGCGGTTTTCTGGAAGCGCCACATTTCGTCGGGCTTGTACTTGTCGCCGCGCTTGCCTTTATAGGCGTTGCCCA
>VFLF01000003.1 GCA_009885185.1 Nitrosomonadales bacterium
AATTCGCTGCCGTGCTGCGCGATAACGACATCCGTGCCAAACTCATCGCCGCCGGTGTGGAACCCGCACTGACGCCGCCCGCAGAACTCGGCAGGAAAATGCGCGACGAAATCGTGCGCTGGAGCAAGGTCGTCAAAGCATCCGGCATGAAAATCGATTAGCGCGAGGCAAGATCATTAAATTATTTTGTGGATATCGCCGGGAAACGAACCTTGCAACTCAATACCAAATTGCGCACCACTATTCTCCCTGTCGTTCCCGCGAAGGCGGGAACCCATAACACCGTGCCACTTGAGACGCCGTATGGATACCCGCCTGCGCGGGTATGACAGTGGAGGGGTTAATCTGCGTTCATCTGCGAAATTTGTGGCGAATGTATTTAAAGCAGTTACTACCAAGCCACCGTTCCACCATCGACCGGCAGTATCACGCCGGTGATGTGGTCGGAAGCGCGTGACGCCAGCAGCACTGCCGCGCCTTTCAGATCGTCCGGGCCGCCGGTGCGGTGCGACGGCACTTCGGCTTCGAGATTTTCGCGGTTTCGCTCGAACAGCTTTTCGTTCAGCGGTGTCACAAAAAAACCGGGGCAGATGCAGTTGACCTGGATGTTGTGTATCGCCCACTTCACCGCCAGATCGCGGGTGAAATGCACCAGCGCGCCCTTGCTGGTGCTGTAGGCGATGCTGCTGTACGCCTTGGGGTTGCGCCCCACGAGGCCGGCGATCGAGGCGATGTTGATGATCTTGCCGCGCTTTTGTTTGATGAATTCGCGGCCGATCACTTGCGAGCAAATCAGCGCCGCGTTGAGGTTCAAATCCATCACCTGCTGCCAGCGATCGAGCGGCGTGTCTTCTGGCGCCGCCACCCACGCGCGGCCCGCGTTGTTCATCAGCATATCGACGCGGCCGAATTTGGCGAGGATCGCGTCTTTCATCGCCTCGACCTGATCGGGCTTGGTGACATCGCATTTCACCGCCAGCGTTTTGACGCCGAGCTTTTCAATGTCAGCGCACGAAGCCTCGCACACCTCCACATTGCGCGAGCACAGCACGATGTTCGAGCCGACCTCGGCAAGACCCGTGGCCATCTGCAAACCAATGCCGGTGGCGCCGCCGGTGACGATGCTCACCTGGCCTTCGAGGTTTAACAGGTCTTTGACGTTAGCCACAAAACTCCTTTATAAACAGATAGTTAAAATATTTCAGTCTTTGAGCAGCAAACCGCCAATGATGTTGCGCTGTATCTCGGAACTGCCTTCGTAGATACGCACAATACGCGCATCACGATAGGTTGTTTCAATGCCCGCTTCACGCATATAACCCATGCCGCCGTGGATTTGCACGGCGCAATCCACCACCTTGCCCAGCGCTTCGGTCGAAAAGAGTTTCGCCGCCGAGGCCTCCATGGTGCCGCGTTCGCCGCGCATCAGCGCGTCGATGGCGCGATAGGTCAGACCGCGCGACGCATCGCGCTGCACGCTCATGTCCGCCAGCATCCATTGCAGGCCTTGGTGCTCGGCGAGTTTTTTGCCGCCCTGCACGCGCACTTTCATGTAATCGACGCAGCGATTAATCAGGTGATCCATCATGCCGCAGCAGCGCGCGGAAACCGTCACGCGTCCCGCCGTCAGCGTTTTCATCGCCTGAATGTAGCCGAGGCCCTCGCCGCCGAGCAGATTTTCGGCGGGCACTTCGCAGTCGGTAAACGCCAGCGGCGCGGTGGAGCAGCCGTGCATGCCCATTTTCAGCTCGTTCTTGCCGACGCTGAAGCCCTTGAAATTGCGCTCGACGATAAATGCCGAAATACCCTTGATGCCTTTTGACCTGTCGGTTATCGCCATCACGGTAAACACATTCGCGATGCTGGCGTTGGTGATGTAGATTTTTTCGCCATTGAGTATGTAGCGGTCGCCCTTTTTCACCGCCATCGTGCGCATGTCGGCAGGTGAGGAACCGGCCTGCGGCTCGGTCAGCGAAAACGTGCCCACCCATTCGCCGCTTGCCATCTTCGGCAAATACTTTTTCTTTTGTTCTTCATTGCCCAACGCCACAATGCCGGCGGTGCTGATGCCGGTGTGGTTGCCGATCACCGTGGCAAAACCATAGTTGGTCTTGCCCATTTCTTCTTCGATGGCGCACTTGCCCCTCAGCGTCAAACCGCTGCCGCCATACTGCTCGGGTATGGTGATGCCGAACAAACCCATCTCGCGCGCCTTTTGCATGAGTTCATCGGGAATCGCGTCGGATTCCTCAATCTCACGCGAACGCGGATCGACTTCCTTGCGCAAAAAGCGGGCGACTTCGTCCGCGAATGCGCGCTCTTCGGGGGTGTATGGATTCATGGGTTCACCTTTTCCAAATCAAGACCCGTTTATACATGGATGTACAGGATGAACAGGATGAACAGGATGAACAGGATGAACAGGATAAAACCAGAGACCATTGGGTTGGAACTTATCCTGTTCATCCTGTACATCCATGTTAAACAGTTTTGGGTTTAATCAAAGCATCCGCCGCCACGACACCCTTGCCGCGTTCCATCACGAACAGCGGGTTGATGTCCAACTCGGCGACGTGATCTTTTAAATCCACCGCCAGCGCGGACAGCTTCACTATCGCATCGGCCAGCGCATCCACGTCGGCATGCGGCCGCCCACGCGCGCCGTTGAGCAACGGATAGCCTTTGATTTCCGCAATCATCTCGCGCGCCATCGGCAACGTGACCGGCGCCAATCTGAACGAGACATCCTTCATGATCTCCGCGAAAATGCCACCCAGACCGAACATCACCGCCGGGCCGAACAGCGGGTCGTTGGTGATACCCAATATCGCCTCGGTGCCGCCGCGCAGCATCTCCTGCACCAGCACGCCGTCGATTTTTGCTTTGGCATTGTAGACCTTGGCGTTGGCGAGCACTTCGTCGTAGGCCGCGCTTAACTCGGTATCCGACATTAAACCGAGCTTCACCGCCTTGGCCTCGGTCTTGTGCGAAATATCCGCCGACTGCACTTTGATCGCCACCGGGTAACCGATTTTTTTCGCCATCGCTAGCGCCTGTTCGCGCGTGGCGGCGAGCGCTTCCTGCGTTACCGCGATGCCGTACTCGGCCAACACTTTTTTCGCTTCGTATTCAGCGATGTCTGTCGTTCTGTTCGTAAGTATTTGTTTTGATTTCGTTTTTTTCAACACCAGCGGTTGCTCGCCGCGCTGCGCTTCGATGCGGCGCTTGGCTTCGGCGTAGCTGCTCATCACCGCGAACGCACCGCCGCAGCGCACTGGCGATTTGTAATGCGGGATGCGCGCTTCATCCAGCGCGGCGTAGGCATCTTTCGCCATCACGTCGCGCGCGCTCCAAGCGCAGGCAATCGGCTTGTCGGTCGTTTGCGCGATCGCGATGATCTCGGCGGCAATTTTGGTGGCGATCTCGCCCTGCAACGAGGCATTCAACAGCGCGATGCAATCCACGCCCGGATCATCGACAATCGCTTGCAGCGTGCGGCGGATCAGCGCGAGATCGTTAAAAATCGCCGCCGTGACATCCACCGGATTGGCGAGCGAGCCGAACGAGGGCACGAACTGCTTCAACTTCTCCACCGTCTCCGGCGCCAGTTGCGCGAGCCGCATGCCGCGCGACACGCATTCGTCGGTCATCAAAATACCCGCGCCGCCCGAGACCGTAATCATCGCGATGCGGTTGCCTTTCGGCAGCTTGCCGCAGCGGAACATGCGCCCGTAATCGACGACATCCTGTATGTCGTCCACCTGAATGATGCCGCTTTGCTTGAACGCCGCCTTGTAGAGCGCCATCGCGCCGCCGAGGTTGGCGGTATGCGAGGCGGCCGCCTTTTGGCCTTCGTCGGTGTTGCCTACCTTCCACATCAGGATCGGCTTGCCCGCGTCCATGGCTTTGAGGCCGATCTCCGGTATGCGCGCCACGTCGCGCGCGCCTTCGAGGTAGCACGCGATAATGTCGGTGTGCGGATCGCGCACGAAGTAATCGATAAAATCGAGCGACGACACACCGAGTTCGTTGCCGGTGGTCACCATCTGCCGGAACGCAAGCCCGCCGTCGTGCGAGCACAGGCTCAGCACCGAGAAGCCGAAGCCGCCCGACTGCGACACCATGGAGACGCGGCCCGCCGGATAGTCGGCGAAAAACACCGAGCCGAAGCCGGCGTAGCATTTGTCCGCCACGTTCATCATGCCCTGACAGTTGGGGCCGACGACGCCGATGTGGTATTGCCGCGCGATGTCAGACAGACGTTGTTGCAGCGCCACGCCCTCGCCGCCCATCTCCGAAAACCCGGAACTGAAAATCACCACGTAAGGCACGCCTTTTTTGCCGCACTGCTCCAGCATGTCCGCCACGCGCGCGGCGTTAATCAGTATCAACACCAATTCCGGCGTCTCCGGCACGTCCGCGAGCGATGGGTAACACTTGTGCCCGAGTATTTCCTGATAGCGCGGATTCACCGGATACAGATTACCGGTGTAGCCGTGGTTAATCAGGTGGCTTAACGGCTGGCCGCTGATGGTGATAAGGTCTTGCGACGCGCCGATGATGGCGATGGATTTGGGGCTGAAAAAACGTTCGAGGTCGCCGCGGGTGAGATGCGTCATTGGTGAATTTGAGTGCTGCAGGGAAGGCCCGCATTATAGCCGGAGTCATCAGCGCACTCTGCCGGTGCTATAATTTTCGCTCTTGAAATCGGAAATCCTATCATGAGCACGGCAACAAAATCCCTCACCCAGTTGCTGGGCTTCAAGGATGTCTGGCTGATTACCGGCGGGCACCTGATTACGCATTGGTACCCGGCGACGTTCTACGTGCTGCTGCCAATCATCGGCAAGGAGCTCGGCCTCACCTACACGCAGATCGGCCTCATCATCTCGCTGCAACACCTGGTGGGCGCGATTTCCAATCTGCCCGGCGGCATGCTGGTCGATACGGTGGGCCGCAAGGGTTACCTGATGGCGATCTCGCTGTTCTGGATTGGGTTTCCTTATCTGCTGATTGCGTTTTTGCCGCCGAGCTACGCCATGCTGCTGATCTGCACATCGCTGGTGGGCATCGGCAATAATTTGTGGCACCCGACCGCGATCCCCACGCTCGCCAACCGATACCCCGAAAACAAAGGGCTGGTGCTGTCGGTGCATGGCATGGGCGGCAACATGGGCGAAGCGCTGGCGCCCTTGTGCATCGGCGTGCTGCTCACCTATATGAGCTGGCGCAGCGCGCTGGTCGTCAACGTGATACCCGGCGCGGTGATGGCGGTGCTGATCCTCGTGGTGCTCGGCGCGTTCACCATGGAATCGAACCGTGGCAAAAGCGGCGGCAAAAGCGCCGACACCGCCAAGGCGGGCAGCGGCGGCACGGCCGCGTACCTGCGCGACGTGGCCGGCCTGCTGCGCAACCGCGGCCTGATGCTGATCGCGGGCAGCGGCATGTTTCGCGTGGCGACGCAAACCGGGCTGCTGACGTTTTTGCCGGTGTATCTGGCCTACGAACTCGGCTACTCGCCGTGGGCGGTGGGCATGGCGATGACCCTGCTGCAAGTCACCGGCTTTATCGCCGGGCCCATCGGCGGGCATGTGTCCGACATTATCGGGCGCAAAAAAGTGGTGATGGCCAGCATGGCCGGCACCGCGCTGGTGATCCTCGGCATCGTGTTCGCGGGCAAGACACCGGTGTTTATTTTGATCGTGGCGCTGCTGGGATTTTTCCTCTACGCCACGCGCGCGGTGTTTCAGGCCTGGACCCTCGAACAAACCCCGCCGCATCTGGCCGCCACCGGCATCGGCATCAACTTCTCGATGCAGGGCCTGGGCGCGGCGTTCGCGCCGTTCATGTTCGGCTACATCGCTGACCATTACAGCATCTACACCGCGTTTTATTTTTTGGCGGGGCTGGTGGTGATCGCCAATATTTTGATTTGCTTTATGCCGGGGATGCGGGCGGAAGCGAAAGGAACGGCAGTTTGATTTTTAGCCGCAATCCAAAATTCATCCCCCGTAGGATGGGTGAAACCCATCGCAACCCAGATTTGCAAACTGGTATTTGTGATGGGTTACGGCCATGGGCCAGTATCCCATCCTACGCACCACTCGCCATGTTCGCACTGCTCGCCATGGCGCTTGCCACCGGCGCTGTCGCGCAGGACAGGCCGCCCGGCTATCCCGCCAAACCCATCCGCATCATCATCGGCATCGCGCCCGGCGGCGGGCTGGATGCGATGTCACGCCTTGGCGCGCAAAAGCTCACCGAGCGCTGGGGCCAAACCGTCATCGTCGATAACCGTCCCGGCGGCGGCACGGTGCTGGCGATGGACATGGTGTCGCAGGCCCCGCCCGACGGCTACACACTGCTGGGCGCATCGGAAACCTTGATGATGAACGGCGTGTTGAAACGCGCGCCCTACGACGTGCGCAAAATGTTTATCCCCGTGGTGCAGCTCACCACGCAGCCTTATGTGCTGGTGGTACATCCGTCGGTGCCGGCGAAAAGCGTGAAGGAACTCGTAGCACTCGCAAAAGCAAAACCCGGCGCGCTGACCTACGGATCGCAAGGCATGGGCACCACCGGCCACATCGGCTGGGAGCGCTTTAACGCGATGAACGGCATCAACATCCTGCACGTGCCTTACAAGGGCGCGGCGCCCGCGCTGGTCGATCTGATCGGCGGACAAATCCACATGACGTTTTCCATCATCGCCAGCACCAGCCCGCACATGAAAAGCGGCAAGCTGCGCGGACTCGGCCTCTCCAGCCCCAAACGCTCGCCGCTGCTGCCCGACCTGCCCACCTTAGCCGAAGCGGGCGTGCCCGGCTATCAGTTGCACAACACCTACGGCTACGTCGCCCCCGCCGGCACGCCGATGAACATCGTGCGCGCCATCGCCGGCGTGGTGAGCATGGGCATGAATGCACCCGACACGGTAAAAATGATTGCTGCTGAAGGAAGTGACGTGGTGGCGCCCGCGACGCCGGAGGAATTCAGGGCCAAGTTTGAACGCGAGTATGCGGAGCTGGAGAAGCAAATTCGGGTGTACAAGATCAAGATGAATTGAAGGCTGCCGTAACGCGAATGCCGTCGGGATTGCGGGAGCTTGCTCCCGCTTTGACGTACCGGAACTGGCGCCCGTGCCAATAGCGGCGGCAAGCCGCCGCACTCCAGATGTCATCGCAACCACGAACCATCCTGAATTGCGCTACATTTCGTCTGCGGCTACGCTTGCCGAGGACGTCGCATTTCGTGGCAATTTTAACTGTGCCGAATTAGCTCGATTCTGTCGCAACTTATTGTTAATGAGAAACAATTTTCAGAGACCCCTTGGAATGTTATTCATCGCAACGGAATGTTATTCATCGTTTTCGATGAATAAAACAAGTGGTCGGAAGTGGTCGTGAAGAAATCCTTAAGGTGCGCATGCGCCATCCAATTCGTGGACTCCTGATAGGTCCAACGGTGGCGCCCATCGCCTATTGGATTGGAGTTATGGCGTATGGATTGAAAAGCGATTTCCGTTTTGACTGGTTCCAAGCATTGCGCGAGTTAATGATGATCGCCGCCTTTGGGCTGCCGATCTCCTACGCCGCAACGCTTGTATGGGGAGCGCCGATACTCTATGCACTCCACCGCATCGGATGGTTGCGACCTGGCACACTTATCGCGGCGGGTGCACTCGGTGGAACAATCGTCGCCGTATTATTCGCCTTCGACCAACAAGGCAGCCTAATCCGAGTGCATATGCCCTTGGCTGCGGGCGCTGTGCTCGGAGCGTTTTTAGGAGGCGCATGTTGGTGGGCCGGGCAAGGCAGATCCAAATGACAGGCCACTTAACTCAAGGTGCTGCGGACGGGCTGCCAGCATCGCGCAAGTGCAACTATCTGCGCAGGCCCGCCGCAGCCCAAAACGTCAGGCCGCATAGTCACGAAAATATCTTCGTATCCCTCTTCAAATGCAAACCGCCTCCGCCACAAGCGTCGTTCAAGCCCAGCTCGATGCCTACAACGCCAGGGATATTGACGCCCTGCTGGCCACCTACGCGCCCGACGCCGAGCAGTACACCCTTCATGGCGAGCGTCTCGCCAAGGGTCACGGGGAAATGCGGCCCCGATTTCTCGGTCGGTTCATGGAGCCTGACCTTCACGCACGGTTGCTGTCTCGCGCTGTGGTGGGCAACGTGGTAGTTGACGTCGAGCTCATTACCCGTAACTTCCCGGAAGGGCGCGGCACGCTTGAAATGTTATGCGTTTACGAGGTCAATAACGGTCTCATCCAAAAAGCGTCTTTCGCTGTTGGCGCGAAGACGCTCCATGTCTGATCGCCCTCGCGGAACCCGACCATTCGTTCAAACAGGCTTCGTGATGAGGCGTGATTGCCTTGCATCATCCATCGAGCGCGATGTGATTCGGCGTTTTGGCCGTAAAAACCCTTATGCGTAATCCCCTGGGCAAAGCGCTGTGGTCAGCCGGTTTTCTCGTGCTGAGCGTCGGGCTGGCTCTGTATGCCTTCGGCAGCCATGCCGATAGAACAGTTCCCGCTACCGATGCTGTTATGGCGCCTTTCGTAGCCGGCCTCGTCATGGCATTGATCAGCCTCCCCATTTTTCTATGGGCACTCTTTTCCGCCATCGGTTACGCACGTCTGAAGTCGGGCAAGGGTCTGCTCGCACGCTGGCACATCACCGCCGGCGATTGGGATCGCTTCCGCGCTTTCGACAAGATTCGCGCCGCCGAGCACGCATGGCTGCAAAACGACATTCGCATCCGGGAACAGACACCACCTGAGGGAGTGGATGTCATCGTGGGCCGCGGCAGCATCATCGTCGATGGCTCCTATCACCGCATCGCGGGTCTGGGCTCTCACGGTCGTGAGATCAACTGGCTCAACGCGCCGGTCGATCCCGAATGCATCGAATTTCCCAAGACCTATCCCCGCGGCAAAGGCGGCTCGGTGGAACTTACCCTGCGCGTGCCGGTGCCCGCTTCCGCGCGCGCCGAAGGCGTGCGCGTATTCGAGCACTATCGCCCCAAGGAAAGTCCGATCCTTAACCCCACACCGGCCCGATTGCGACGCGAGGGCGTCTTCTCGCTCGTGGGCGGTCTGTTCATCATCATGGTTCTCGGCGCATTGCTCGCATTGATGCTGGGCGCTCCATTTCCAGCGTTTCTCATGTCGGACTCCATGCGCATAGTGAAAGCGCCCGAGGGCGAAGAAGTGTCCCTCGTAGGGAGTTTCATTCTGGTTGGTTATTTCATGGTCTTCGGCCTTATCATCGCAATCGGGGGACTATGGCAAGTCAAGGGCCGTGTGATACCGGAAAGGGTAAGGAGGAACACGCTTTGGCTTTTTTTTGCCAGTGGAATCCTTCTCCAACTCATCTTTCTATGGATCAATGGATAATCGTGATTTCCTTGGTCGCCATTATTTTGAGGCTGAACTGGTTGCCAGAACCCCGGCTGCGTCTAAAACCCTGCTGATGCCCTCTATCAGTTCACACATGCCGCATCGCTGGTGCCGGCTGTTTACGGCGCTGCCGCTGGCTTGCATCCCGGCCATCATTTGCGCGCAGCCCGCTTCGACAGGCTCAGGACCAGCCTATCCCACCAAACCCGTGCGGGTGATCTCGCCCTACCCGCCCGGCTCGAGCGCCGACATCATCGGTCGCATTTACGCACCCAAACTCACCGACACGCTGGGCAAGCAGTTCGTGGTAGATAACCGCGCGGGGGCTTCCGGCAATATCGCGGCGGAGATCGTCGCGCGCGCGGCGCCCGATGGTTACACGATGTTGCTGCTTAACACGGCGGTGGTGGCGAGCCAGCCGCTGTATAAAAATCTGCCGTTTGACGTGACGCGCGATTTTGCGCCGGTGGGCATGCTCGGCATTGCGGGTTATCTGCTGGTGGTCAACCAGTCGGTGCCGGCCAAAACCGTGCAGGAATTCGTGGCGCACGCCAAGGCGCGTGCAGGCAAGCTGACGTATGCCTCCACCGGCATCGGCGGCGGGCTGCATCTGGCGATGGAGCTATTGATGATGCAAACGGGCATCAACATGCTGCACGTGCCGTACAAGGGCGCGGCACTGGCGGTGCCCGATTTAATCAGTGGGCAGATCGACACCATGTTCGGCTCCGCGCCGGCGCTGTTGCCGCACGTGCGATCAGGGCGTCTGCGCACGCTGGGCATTTCGAGCGCGAAGCGCAGCCCGACATTCCCCGAAATACCCACCATCGCCGAAGCGGGCCCGCCGGGGTTTGACGCGGTGTCGTTTACCGCGCTGGCCGTGCCCACGGGTACGCCGCGCGCCATCGTCACGCGACTCAATGCCGTGATCGGCCAACATGCGCGATCAATGGAGATCATTACCGCGCTATCAAATCAAAGCACCGACGCCGCGCCGATGACGCTGGAGCAGACGACCACGTATATCCGCGATGAAATCGTGAAGTGGAAAAAGGTGGTGGTTGCGGCGGGAGTTAAGGGAGAGTAGCGCCCGCCGTGCTCTGCATTGCATGGCAACGCCGCAACACCACTCCCGTCATTCTGGCGCAAGCCAGAATCCAGGTTGTAACGGTGCGGTGCGTAGCACCACTTATTGTGTTTTTCGCAAATCGTGACAAACCAAATCCGTTCGCCCCCGGATCAAGTCCGAGGCAGGCTCTGAGCATGTCGAAGGGCTTGGCTACGCAAAAGGGCTTCGACAGGCTCAGCCCGAACGGTGTAGTGTATTTTGTAATGCCGCTGCGCGCGGGTTACATACTGGATTCTGGCTTTCGCCAGAATGACGGTGTTGGTGTTGATGACGCTTCGCCACCGGGAGCTCATATGAATTCAACCGAAACAAAATCATGCTGATACAAGATAAAGTCGTGTGGGATGCCGATGTCGAAAAAAACCTCGCGCTGATGAGCACGCTGGGTGTCGATTGCGTGTCGATGGAGTTGCCCGATGGGCCGCGGGCGAACCCGGCGATGGATTTATCCACGTTGGCATCCGCCACGGCATTTTTCAAGCAGGCCAAGGCCGCCGTCGCCGCACACGGCATGGATTTGCGCACGGTGCTGGCGACCAGCGGTTTTGCGGAGATCAAGCGCGGCATTGCAGGGCGCGATGAAAAAATCGCGTTTCTGCAAACCGTGCTTCAGGCGATGGGCGCGGCGGGCATTCCGATCATGGCGTATAACTTCAAGCTGATTGTCTCCAAATATCTGCGCTCGGCGCCGACGCCGGGGCGCGGCACATCCACCTACATTTCGTTCGACTACGACGACTATCTGAAAAACCCCGCGCCGCCGGTGAACCCGCCGGTGTCAGAGGCGCAGATGTGGGACAACATCGCGTATTTTCTCAAGGCGGTGGTTCCGGTGGCCGAACAACACAGTGTGCGTCTCGCGCTGCATCCGGACGATCCGCCGATGCCGGTCGGGCTGCCGCCGCTGGCGGGTGCGGCGCATATTGTGTCGAACTTCGATCAGTATCAGCGCATTTTTGACATCGCGCCGTCGCGCTCGAACGGCATGTTGTTCTGCCAGGGCTGCGTCACCGAGATGCAGGGGGTCAATGTCTACGACGCGATACGCCACATGGGCTCGCGCGACAAAATCGTGATGGTGCATTTTCGCAATGTGCGCGGCGAGTTTCCAAAGTTTCAGGAAACCTTTGTCGATAACGGCGACGTGGATATGTTCAAGGCGATGCAGACGTATCGCGACATCGGCTTCAAGGGGCCGTTTTCGCTGGATCACTCGCCAATGTTCCCCGGCGCGCAGGTGGCGAATCAGGCGTTCGTGGTGGGCTATATGCGGGCGCTGATACAGGCGGTGTATCGCTGAACGACGCACTCCGTAACACTGAAAAATATTTTTAAAAAAATAGTTACAATATTGGTTCCAGTCCGCTTTGCGTAATCGCCTCAGCCGCTGCCCGCGACGCCAGAAACCGGATCACCTCACGCGCCAGCGCCGCATCCGGTGAACTCGCGGCCACGCCAACAGAAAACACCGACACTTTTTGCAGCTCCGGCGGCAGCGGCGTGATGTGCGCAATGCCCGGCACCGGCAGCAACTCGCTGATCTGCTGAAAACCGATTTCCAGTTCGCCGCGCGCCACCACCGCGCCCACGCGCTCGCCGCCGCCGACAAGGTGACTCTTGGAAAGCACCTGATCGGCGATGCCCAGGCGCTGCACCAGCTCGGTGGTGAGATATTGGCCGCTGACGCTGGCGGAATAGCCGATGGATTTCGCCTGCAACAGTGTGCGCTTCAACGCCTCGACGGAACTGATGTCGGGCTTGGGCGCGCCGGCGCGCACCGCCATGCCGATCACCGAACGCGCGACGGGCATGCAGCCTTCGGCCAGCACCACGCCATCGGCGATGAATTGGCGCTGCACGGTGTCGGCCACGATCACGATGTCCACCACTTCGCCGCGCTTCAGGCGATTCGGCAGGGCGTTTTCGCCCGTCCCCATCGAAGTGGAGGCAGTGATGACAGTTTTTTGCGTCAGTCGTTGCAGTTGCGGTATCAACGCCAGATGCGCAGCGGTAAACGCGCCGGAGGTCATTACCCTGAATTCGGTGGTGGTTACGGTCATGGCGGTATGAATTTTTCTCTGAGGTTCATCGGATTGTCGCCGGAATCATAAACCAACGAGGACGATAGTTCCCGAAAAGGCGAAAAACCGTACCGCCGCGCGCCCCGCGCCCGGTGGTGATACGATTCCGCACACTCAGTCACCAGAGCAAGGGGACCACACGCCATGCTTGAAATCCACCGTATGACGCCGCAAGTCGGCGCGATTGCCGAAGGCATCGATGTCAGGACGATGAGCGACGAAACCTTCGACACGCTCTACCGCACGTGGCTGGATTGCAATGTGCTGGTGGTGCGCGGGCAGAATCTGGAGCTTCACGAGTTTCTCGCCTACAGCAAACGCTTCGGGCGCATCGATCCGCATCCGTCGAAGAGCACGCGCCACCCGGATTGCCCCGAGATCACGCTGCTGGGCGTGAACAAGTTTGACGCCGACGGCAAACTCAACATGGCGATTTACAAACGCGGCGCATCGGGTTGGCATACCGACGGCGCGTACGACGATGTGCCGTTCAAGGCGACGCAGCTTTACGGCGTGGCGATCCCGAGCCGCGGCGGCAACACCTTGTTCGCCAGCATGTACGCGGCGTACGACGCGCTGCCGGAAAACCTGAAGCAACGCATCGCGGGGCGCATGGGCGCTTACGTGTATGGAGGGCGCCGCCGCGCGGTCGAGCTATTGAACCCGGAAGATCGCGACAAAAAACCCGCGCTGCACCCACTGGTACGTACGCATCCGGAAACCGGGCGCAAGGGTTTGTATTTCGATCCGGGGAAAATTCTGCGCGTCGAAGGTTTACCCGCAGACGATAGCGACGCGCTGATCGATGAGCTCACTGGTTACATGGTGCAGCCCGGTGCGGAATATCACCATCAGTGGCAAAAAGGCGACATCGTGATCTGGGATAACCGCTGCTCCTATCACAAGGCGGCCGGTGATTACCCGCCGGAGGAAGACCGCATTCACTGGCGGGTGTCGATCAAGGAGCGCGCGGCGGCGCATTGAGCACGAAAAAAACGTAGGGCGGGAGCCATCCCGCCTTGTGCGATTTTTTATAGTAATCACGAAAGGCGGGATGACTCCCGCCCTACGGCTTGCATCAATCGATCTTGGCCCCTGATGCTTTGACCACCTTCGCCCACTTGGCGATTTCGGCTTTGATGTAATCGCCGTACTGCGCGGGCGTCATGGTCCATGGATCGGCGCCCTGATCGGCGAGGTATTTGGTCATCGCCGGTTCCTGCACGATGGCCACGATGGCTGTGTTCAGGCGCTCGATAATCGCGGCGGGCGTGTTGGCCGGCGCGACCAGGCCGTTCCAGCCCACGGCCTCGAAGCCTGCCACGCCGCCCTCGGCGATGGTAGGCACATCGGGCAGCGCGTTGATGCGTTTGGGCGTGCTGACGCCGAGCGCGCGCAGTTTGCCCGAGCGCACGTGCGGCACGGCGGAAGGTGCCGTGGCAAAGGTCAATGCGACCTGCCCCGCCAGCAAATCCACCATCGCGGGCGGCGCGCCTTTGTACGGCACATGCACGTAGCTCACGCCGGTCATCGATTTAAACAGCTCGGCGGTGAGATGCGGCTGGCTGCCGTTGCCCGCCGAGCTGTAATTCAGCTCGCCCGGCCTGGCTTTGGCATAGGCGATGAATTCCTTGACCGATTTCACCGGCAGCGACGGATGCACGGTGAGTATCTGCGACACCACGGCCACGTTGGTGATCGGCGCGAAATCCTTCACCGTGTCGTAGGCGAGCTTGCTGTACAAACTCGGATTGATCGTATGCGCGGTGGAAATGCCGAACAGCGTGTAACCATCGGGCGGCGACTTGGCCGCGACCTCCGCGCCGATATTCGCGCCCGCACCAGGGCGATTGTCGATAACCACCTGCTGCTTCCATTGCTCGGTCAGCTTCTGGCCGACGGCGCGCGCGAGTATATCCGTGGTGCCGCCCGCAGGGAACGGCACGATGATGCGTATCGATTTTTGCGGATAACCTTGCCCGGACGCGGGCAATGCAAAAACCGCCAACGCGGCGAGTGTGACTGCGCTCAATGGGTTCATGACATTCCTTCACATGGGGTTCGAATCATCAAACGGAAAATGGGATCGCATGGGATCGTATGCGCGCGTAGCCTAAAGTATCTGCTATCCTCCGCGCAAGCAATTACGGGAAAATTCATCATGGATACCTGGCAACAAAAAATCGGCCTCATCGTGCCGTCGTGGAACACGGTGATGGAGTACGAAACGCAGCGGTTGGCTGCCATGGGTGATACGGGTGCATCGGTGCATTCGATGCGGATTGCGCACACCGCCGACACCGAAGAAAAGCTGATGGGTCTGTCGGTACAGGCGCCGGAAGCCGCTAAATTATTGGCGCACGCCAAGGTCAACGTGATCGGCTACGGCTGCACCGCCAGCGGGTTTTTGCACACGCCCGCCGAGGACAAGGCGCTGGCTGAACGCATCAAGACCGAGACCGGCATTCCCTGCGCCACCTCGTCGCGCGCCATCGTGGACGGGCTGCGCGCGCTGGGTGCCAAAAAACTGAGCCTCGCCTCGCCCTACGCGCCGTGGCTGAATGAGCGGCTGAAACAGTATCTCACCGCCGACGGCTTTGAGGTGCTGGCGATGCAGGGTCTGTCCACCGAGGCGCATTCCACCATCACGCGCGAACGCATCCTCGCACTGGTGGATGAGGTGATGCGCCCCGACACCGAGGCGATTTTTATCAGTTGCTCGAATTTCCGCACCATCGAAATCATCGACGGCATCGAACAAAAATTCGGCAAGCCGGTGGTCACCAGCAACGCCTCGATGATGTGGGCGATGCTGCGGCTGATGAACGACAAGCGCGACGTGCCCGGCGCCGGGCGCTTGTTCAAGCTGTCATGAGTAACATCCCCGGTAGCTGGCAACCCGAACGCAAGATCGATATCCTCGCCGGCACGCCGCCCGGCGGCGGGCTGGATCGCACGGCGCGCACGCTCGCCGCGGCGCTGCAAGCGCCCAACAATGTCGTCAACATTCCCGGCGACGGCGCGCGCAAAGTGTGGGCCGCCGTGGATGCGCGCGCGGGCGATCCGCATCTGTTGTGCATCAGCTCGCCCAATCTCACTACGGATTACCTGACCGGCATCGCCCCGTTCAATCACGACAGCTACACGCCGCTGGCGATTTTGTATAACGAGTACATCGCGTTTGTCACGCGCAGCGATTCCTCGTATCGCAACGTGGGCGATTTGCTCAAGCGCTTGCGCACCGACACCGCCAAGGTCACTGTCGCGCTGTCCACCGCCGCCGGCAATCCCAATCACATCGCACTCGCGCAAGTCACGCGTCACGCCGGCGGCAACGTGCGCGCGCCGGTGATCCGCGTATTCGATTCCGCGCTGGATGCGGTGGCCGACGTGGTGGCGGGCAACGCCGATATCGCCGCCGTCACCGCCGCCAGCGCGGTGAAGGAGCTCGAAGCCGGCGTGTGCCGCGCGCTCGCCGTGTCGTCACCCGTGCGGCTCGCGGGCGGGTATGCGCAGACGCCCGCGTGGCTGGAATTCGGTGTGCCCTGCACGCTCGGCGCATGGCGTGGCGTGCATGGCGCGCGCGGGCTGAACGCCGCGCACATCGCATGGTGGGAAGCGGCACTCACGCAAGCCACGCGCACCGCGTCGTGGCCGGACGAGCTGGCGCGCCATTACTGGACGCCGATGCTGGTTACCGGCACGGCGTTGCGCGATCATCTCGCGAAGGAGCAGGCGCAGATGCGCACGGCACTCGTGGCGCTGGGCTTTAATGTCACCAAGAATACCTAAGTATTTGTTTTTATTGATTTTATTGTAAGTGCGCTATAATGTGCGCACGGCTCGCGGATCGCGCGGGTTGGTTACATTGGAAATGCCATGAGAACGGAAGTACACGTACACGGTTCGATTTTTTTGTGCAAAGGCGTACGCCTGAAGCAAGTGGAGCAAGCCCTGCGGCCGTGGCTGGAATATCTCGACGTCGAAACGCTGCCCGATGCGCACAGTCTTGAGCGCGAAGAACCGGGCCTCGCCTTCGATGCCGGCGAGCGCACGCTGAACATCTGCTGGACCGGCGAAGTAGGCCGCAACTTTCAGGAAAAACTCGGCGCGGCCATCCAGAACATCGGCCCGCTCACCGAATACGCCTCCGAGATCGAGGTGACCTACTACCCGGATCACGGCGACGATGAGTTCTATCAGGTGTTCGTCGGCCCCACGCCCGAAGCGATCCACGAGTTTCGCCGCCAGTGCGTGGTGGAAGACGCAACGCAATTGCTGTCACGCCACCTGGGCAAGACCGAGGTCGATCAGGTCGCCACGCTGATCAGCGATCTCTTCGGCAAGTCGCAACCGCCCAAGCAGCCGGCGTCGGAACAAAGTGGATCGTCAACGGTGATTCCGCTGCATCCGCGCAACAAGCATTTGCATTAAGTCGCGGTCGCGGTTACACGCCCGCTTGATTCCGTTCGTGGTGAACCTGTCGAAACATGAACGGCATCCACTTATTCAGCGTTCCCCTGATTTCTACTCCGGCTTGAGGCCAATGGTAGCCAGCATCTTCGCCGTCTGCGGAATTTCCGTGCGCACGATCTCCAGCATGCGCTCCGGTGTGCTGGTAGCTGCAATGATGCCCAGATCGCTGTAACGCGCGCGCACGTCAGGCAGCGCAACAATGCGCCCGATCTCGCTATTCAGCCGCGCGATGATCGCGGGCGGCATCCCCTTCGGCCCGGCCACGCCCCACCACTGCGTGGGTATCGCGTCCTTGATGCCTGACTCGATCATCGTCGGCACCGCGGGCAACGCGGGCGAGCGTTCCGCGGTAGTCACCGCCAGCGCGCGCAACCGGACGCCGCGTATTTGCGGCACGGCGGGCACCATGTCGGAAAACACCATTTCGATTTGCCCGCCCACCACATCCGACACCGCCAGCACCGTGCCTTTGTATGGCACCTGCAGAATGTCGGTTTTGGTGATCGATTTGAACACCTCCGCCACGATGCCCACCGTGCTGCCCACGCCCGCCGAGCCGTAGCTCAACTTGCCGGGCTGCGCCTTCGCCAGAGCGACGAGCTCCTTCACGTTGCGCGCGGGCACCGCCGGATGCACCACCAGCACATGGCCCGCGTTGGCGATCAGCGTCAGCAGCGAAAAATCCGTCAGCGGATCAAACGGCAGCTTGCGAAACAGGTACGGGTTGTTCACCAATTGCGATTTGGTGGTGAGCAGCAGCGTATAGCCATCGGGCGGCGCTTTCGCCGCCAATTCGTGCCCGATGTTGCCGGTGGCGCCCGGACGATTCTCCACGATCACCTGCCGCCCTAACGCATCGGTGAGTTTTTGCGCAATCACGCGCGCCAGCACATCGCTGGAGCCGCCGGGCGGATAGGGCACGATGAAGCGGATGGGTTTTGCGGGGTAGGTGTCTTGCGCGGAGACTGGTGTAGCGAACCATGACGCAACCAGCAGTGAAATCATCAATTGCCGCACTTTGTATTTCCTTTCTTGATACGGACAGCACAGCAACAAAATCTACTGCGGCTTGATACCCGCCGCCTTCGCCACTTCAAGCCAGCGCGTCACATCCGCGCGCATGCGTGCGGCGAGTTCTTCCGGCGGCTCGCCCACCGGCTCGCCACCGATGTCGAGCAGGCGCTGGCGCACCTCCGGGATTTGCAGCACCGCCGCCACATCGTCGCGTATGCGGTGCGCGAGTTCCCTCGGCATGCCGCGCGGGCCGAACAACGCAAACCAGGTATCGGCAGCCTCGAAACCGGGCACCACGTCGGTAATCAGCGGCGCATCGGGAAACGCCAGCGACGGCGAAGAGGTACCCAGCAAACGCACCCGATTGGCGCGCAACCCCGCCTGCACCGAGCTGACCGCACCGATGGCCAGATGCACGTGCCCGCCCATCGCGTCAATCATCATCGGCCCCGCGCCCTTGTAATTCACGGTTTCGATTTTTACCTTGGCCAGCAGATTGAACAAATAGCTGGTGAGCGGCGTGCCGGCGTTGGCCATGTTGATCTGGCCGGGACGCGCGCGCGCAAGCTTGACGAGCTCGCCGATATTCTTCACCGGCAGCGACGGGTGTGCGACGATGGCCTGCGGCGAACGCGTGATGCGCGTGATCGCGGTGATATCGGTGAGCACGTCGTAGGGAATTTTCGCCCACATCGCCGGCTGCTGCGGCAACTGGGTTGAATTGATGAGCAGCGTATGGCCGTCGGGCGCGCTCTTGGCGACGATATCGGTGCCGAGTAAGGTGGCCGCGCCGGGACGCGGGTCGATAATGACTTGCTGTTTCCAGCGTTCGGTCAGCGCCGGCGCAATGACGCGGCCATTGGCATCGCTGCTGCCGCCCACCGCAAACGGCACGACAATGCGCACCATCTTGCCGGGAAAGG
>VFLF01000136.1 GCA_009885185.1 Nitrosomonadales bacterium
CGCGAAAAAAAGCGGCACGCACAACGATATTGACATGATTCTCGATATTCCCGTGCAACTGACGGTCGAACTGGGACGCACCAAGATCGCCATCAAGAACCTGTTGCAACTGGCGCAAGGTTCGGTGGTGGAGCTCAACGGTCTCGCCGGCGAGCCGATGGACGTGCTGGTCAACGGCTGCCTGATCGCGCAGGGGGAAGTGGTGGTGGTCAACGATAAATTCGGCATCCGTCTCACCGACATCATCACGCCGTCCGAACGGCTGAAGAAACTCAAGCGATGACACGCCTTTTCGCCAGCGCCGCCGTGATGATGGCCCATGCCGGCATGGCGCCGCTGGCGTCCGCTGCAACAACTGCCGCCACAACGGCCGCTGCAACTGCCACCACAACAGCCGCGCCGGTCGGCCCGGTGGCCGGCCAGATGACCAGTCTCGTCATCAGCACGCTGGTGGTGGTCGCACTGATCGTCGCCGCCGCGTGGCTGCTCAAGCGTTTCGCCCCGCGCCACTACACGCGTAACGACACGTTGCGTGTGGTGGCGGGTGCGGCCGTGGGACAGCGCGAGCGCGTGGTGGTGGTCGAAATAGGCGCCACCTGGCTGGTGCTCGGCGTTGCACCGGGACAGGTCAATCTGCTGCACAACCTGCCGCGCTCCGAAGCGCCAGCGCCGGAAGGGGAAGCCGCGACGGGTGCGCACAAGCCGCGAACGTTCGCTCACTGGCTTGCGGCCGTTTCACGAAAAATACAATGAAAACAAATACTTACATAAAATATGCCCTGACGCTCGCTTTGCTGCTGGGCAGTGCCGCTGTGCCGGTGCTGGCGCAAACCGCGTCACTGCCGGTCGGCACCAGCACACCGGCGCCGGGCGGCGGACAAACTTACAGCCTGAGCCTGCAAACGCTACTGTTGCTGACCTCACTGACATTCCTGCCGGCGGTGTTGCTGATGATGACCGGCTTCACCCGCATCATCATCGTGCTGTCGCTGCTGCGTCAGGCGCTGGGCACGCCGTCCTCGCCGCCGAATCAGGTATTGATTGGGCTGGCGCTGTTCCTCACCCTGTTCGTGATGTCACCGGTGCTGGACAAAATATACACCGAGGCCTACCAGCCGTTTTCCGAGGACAAGATGACGTTCACCGCCGCCATCGAGAAAGGCAGCGTGCCGCTGCGCACCTTCATGCTCAAGCAGACGCGCCAAGGCGATCTGACGCTGTTCACGCAACTTTCCGGGACGAAGGTGGAGGATCCCGCGCAAGTGCCGATGAAAGTGCTGATCCCGGCCTTTGTCACCAGCGAACTGAAAACCGCTTTCCAGATCGGCTTTATCATTTTCATTCCATTTCTGGTCATCGACATGGTGGTGGCCAGCGTGCTGATGTCGATGGGCATGATGATGGTGTCGCCAGCAATGATATCCCTGCCCTTCAAGCTGATGATCTTCGTGCTGGTGGACGGCTGGGCCTTGCTGCTCGGGTCGCTGGCACAAAGCTTTGCCGTCTAACGAACCTGCCGAAAACCCATCATGACACCTGAAAGCGTTATCTCCATCGGGCAACAGGCGCTGCTGACCCTGCTGCTGGTGTCCGCGCCGATGCTGCTCGCCGCGCTCGCGGTTGGTCTGCTAGTGAGTATTTTTCAGGCCGCCACGCAAATCAATGAGATGACCCTCTCGTTTATTCCGAAGCTGATCGCGGTATTCGCCACCATGGTGATTGCCGGGCCGTGGATGACCGGCGTGCTGGTCGACTATATCCGCCGGCTGATCACCGGCATTCCCGGCATGATCGGCTAATGTGGTACTGCACTCCATGCGGTACTTATTGAATTCTGCGTTTTTAATGAAACCACTCCCCTTTCAAGGCCTAGGTATCTACGCATCTCCACCGCACGACTCCCTCGCCCCGTTCTTACGGGGAGAGGGGACGGTACATGGAAGATGCGCAGATACCTATGCCTCGAAAGGGAGGGAATTTCGCTTTAGCGCCCCAACATGATCACCCTCACCACCGCGCAACTCAACGGCTGGATTGCCATGATCATATGGCCTCTGTCGCGCATGCTCGCACTGATCGCCAGCGCGCCGATCACCGGCAATCAGCAGTTTCCGCTATCCGCCAAGATCGGCCTCGCGGTCGTATTGACCGTGCTGGTAGCGCCGGTGTTGCCTGTGTCCGCGCCCATCGATCCGGCCAGCGGCGCGGGCGTGTTGCTGCTGATGCGCGAGGTGCTGATCGGGCTGGCGATGGGATTGGCCATGCGCGTGGTGTTTGCCGGCGTCGGCATGGCGGGCGATCTCATTGGCCTGCAAATGGGACTGAGCTTCGCACAATTATATGATCCGGTAACCCAATCGCAGGCGCCGGTCACGGGGCAATTTCTCGGCCTCATCGCCACGCTGGTGTTTCTTGCGCTGAACGGTCACTTGATGATGATCGCCACGCTGGTCGAGTCGTTCCAGCATGTGCAGACCAGTGGTGGTGGCACGCTGGCCGGCAACGCCTTTGTGCTGGCACAATGGGGGGGCACCATCATGCGCGCCGCGCTGTTATTGTCGCTGCCGCTGATCGCCGTATTGCTGGTGACCAACATCGCACTCGGCGTGCTGTCCCGGGCTGCGGCACAACTGAACATTTTCGCCATCGGCTTCCCGATCTCGCTCGGCATGGGCTTTCTCGCCCTACTGGCGGGGTTGCCTTACATGATTCCGCCACTGGAAAAACTGTTCCACGAAGGGCTGCAAACCATGCTACGGGTCGCGTCATTACCCTAGCGAATGATGTCGACGATGCCCTGCGCCACGCGCCGCGCCACCAGCACCTCGGAATCGATGCCCTCGGTGAATTCAACGATGCGGTACTGCCGCGAGCCCAGCTCACCGGCGATCTGCTCCGCGCGGCGGTAAAACGCCGGCATTGCCTCGCCGTCACCGCCGGTAGTGAATCGTTTTTTGCGCATCGCGATGCGAAAGCGATTCTCGCCCAGACGCGTTTGCTCGATGTGCCAGTTGGGCGCGAGCGGATCAATGATGACAAACAGCAATGCGCCGGCAGCCACACTTTCCAGCGGCACGGACAGCGAACGGCTGATATTCACCGCCTGGCTGGGAATGATCGTGCTCTTCGCACTTTCGCCGGCAATGCTGGAACAACCGGCGACACACACCGCCAACGCGGCGCCGTATAGACGAGAGCAACGTGAGTAGGTCATGGTGTTTATTGAGACTTTCATAATAGGTGACGTAACTACTCAGGTTTGCGAGAAAGCATTGGCGGATGCCCCTACGACTCAGTTCCTTCTCCCTGAAGGAGAAGGAGTTTCTTTGAGGCGTCCCTTTTCATTGGAGCCTGAGCAGGTACGAAAAATCAATAATTCTTCAGATCAAATTAAACAGGCTCAACGACGTCGCCTTAAGAAACGATTTCTGCGCCGCATCCAGTTGTGTTTGCTGCCAGTTCAGATCACTGATGGCCTTGGCGTAGTCGAGATCCATCAATTCCGACAGGCGACGATCGTATTGCAGCGATATATCCTCGCTGGCGCTCTGCTCGCTGTCGATTTCCTTCAGGCGCGCGCCCACCTCGGCGCGCACCCTGAACATGTTCTCCAGTGCGTTATCCAGGCCAGACATCGACGTATTGAGCGCATTCTGGTATTCAGCGGCCGATGCCGTGCCCGTGCCTAGGCCTTTCTTCAACGTCGTCACAAAATCATACAGCGTGGCAAACATATCCCGATTGACGCTCGCCTTGACGCTAAACTGGTCGCCGTCAGCAGGTGCGCCGCTGATCGCCACTGACGCGCCGAAATCGAACGCGACGGGGTTGGTATCGGGCGGCGCCTGTGTCTTCAACTCAATCGCCGCGCCCGGGGCGTACGGCCGCAGGTAAGGCCCCGCGGCCGGCGCGGCGCCCGTCAGCAACGACACGTTGTTGACGTTATCCACGATGTCGTAGGTGGTTTGCGCCGGCGATACCGCGCTATCGACGTAAAACTGGATGCTGAAATCGCGCGGATTCGTCGCCGCGTTCCAGTTGACCGGATTCGTCACCGCGCCCGGACTGATCACCCCGCCCCCCGCGTTGGCTGCATCCGGCGCGGCGGCAAACGTGCCGTTGCCATTCTTGATGGCACGCAGCACCGCGTCGCCAGAATCGCTGATGGCAATGGTGCGCGACGCGCCAATCTGTATCATGCGCACCCCGCCGTCGCCGCCGTAGGCGACATTGCCGGGACTGGTTTGGGTAAAGGGTTGTGTCGCGCCCTGATAACCTGAAAACAGGTATTGCCCGTTGCCATTGCCGTGGTTCGCGATGGCGAGCAATTCCTCATAGCGGCTTTGCACTTCGATGGCCAGCACGGCGCGATCGCCATCGGTCAGCGATGCGTTGCCGGCATACACCGCCAGCGTGCGCACATCCTGCAACGCGGCGGTAATGTTGGCGAGCGCGCCCTCCTCCATTACCAGTTGCGCCTTGGCCACGTCGCCGTTGGCGTGATACTGACCGCTTAACGCGCGCGACTGCTTGATATCCAGTGCGGCAGCAGCCGCCACCGGATCGTCTGACGGCGCCAGCATGCGCTGGCCGCTGGAGAGCTGTTGTTGCGTGCGCAGCATCTCCTGCTGCCCGTTCTGCACACTGGATATTCCCATTCCATACAGCATGCTGGTGCTGACGCGCATGGCGGCTACCTCCCCAAGTCCAGCAGTGTCTGAAACAGCGTCGATGCCACCTGGATCATCTTGCCCGACGCCTGATAGGCCTGCTGATAACGCAGCAGGTTGGCGGCTTCTTCATCGAGATTCACACCCGACATCGACTGCTGGCGTTGCACTGCGTGATCCAGCACCGTGACCTGCGCCTGCGACAGGATATCCAGTTGTCGCGTCTTGTTGCCCACGGTAGCGACCATTTGGCTGTAGGCGCTCTGATATCCCGTGGTCGAATTGCCCAGCGTGTTTTGCGTTTGCAGTCCGGCCAGCAGCAGGGCATTGCGTCCATCGGCGACGCCGCCACTGTTGGGTGTGATCGCAAACGTGTCGCCCGCGGTCGGACTGCCGCGCAATTGCACGGTCCAGCCGTTGTAGCTGATATTGGCGCCGGCGGTGTAGGTCACGCCCACGGGGTCACCGGTGCCGGTACCGGTGACGTTAAAGGTCGTCGCGCTGGTGAAAGTGATGGTGACCGGCTGCTGCAAGTTCACGTTGGGCGGCGGCGGTGTGTTGACCGTACCCGCACTGATCGTAGCGGAACCCGTATTGGCGCCACCGGTCGCCGTGCGCATGGGTGCGGCGGCGGCGATGCGTGCCGGATCGGTGATGCTCATGGCGAAATTTTCCGCGGCATTGCGCGTGGGCTGAATCAAAAAGCTGTCGCCCGCGTTCGCCGTGCCGGATGCCAGGGACAAGGTGACGCCATCCACCGTCTGCGGCAACGTGGCATAGGTGGTTGTGGTGTTGTCAGACAAGCGCGTCAGCGTGTAGTTCGCGCCGGTGTACGTCAAACGATAGTCGCTGGTGTTGAGCGCGTTGGCGTCGGCGATCACCGCGCCGATCACGGCGCTGCCGCCATTGCTGCCATGGGCGTACACATCGGACGCGGGCGCTCTGAAAAATGCACCGCCCATCGCACCACCCACATCCTGCCCTAAGGCGTGCTGTGCATTGAACGTCTGCGCCAGTCCCGCCGCCACGCGCCCCAGCGCATTTTGGGCTGCATCGAGATCGGTGGCGCGAAACGCCAGCAAGGCGCCGATGCTGCCGCCGCGCAGACTGTCCTGCGTCAGCGGCACGATGCCGCCGGGCGATACATAACCCACATCCATGCGCGTAGGCTCGGACAGCGAAGGCGTCATCGCCAGTTTCATGGCCTGCTGGCCGAGCACCAGCGTCTGGCCGTTGCCGATGAAAATATTCACCGAGCCGTCGGGTTGCATCAGCGCTGTCGCGCCCACGCGCTGATTCAGTTCGGCAATCAACAGGTCGCGCTGATCCAGAAGATCATTCGGCGGCTGCGTCGCATTGGTCTGTACCGACATGATGCGCCGGTTGATTTCCGCGATTTGTTGCGCGTAGGCGTTGATCTCGCCGACGGCGCTGCCGAGCTGCGCATCGATGCCGCTGCGAATTTCATCCAGACGCCCCGCCAGCAGATTGAAACGCGACGCCAGCGACTCGCCCGCCGAAAGCATGAGCTGCCGCGACGGCATGCTAGACGGGTCAGCGGCCACGCCCTGCAAGGCAGAAAAGAAATCCTGCAACGCCGGTGACAAACCCGCACTGCTGTCCGCCACGATATTGTCGATTTGCGCCAATTGCGCGTGATAGGTGGCGTAATAACTCGCCTGCGACCGGGCTTCGACCAACTGGCCTTCCACGAAACCGCCGTACGCGCGCATCACCGTATCGACCTGCGTGCCCTGTCCCATGAAACCGCTGCCGGTCATCAGTGGTATCGCGGTGCTCTGCACGATGCTTTGGCGGTGATACCCGACGGTGCCGGCATTGGCAATGTTGTGCCCGGTCGTGACCAGACCCGCCTGCGCCGCCATCAGACCGCTGACGCCTATGCTGAATATGCTGTCACTCATGGGATGCGTGCCGGGTAGTGGTTACAGGAAAAATATTCATCAGGTTTTCGTATAGGTAATAAACCACCACTGTCGTTCCCGCGGAGCACGCCCCGGACTTGATCCGGGGGCGGGAACCCATAACACAGCGCCATAGGGCACTCCCTATGGATTCCCGCTTTCGCGGGAATGACAAGGCGTCTTTTGCATGTTGCGCTGAATAATGTGGCATTCGAGTCTATCCACAGAGAAGTCTGATGCACCAGGATAAAAGCGCTTGTCAGGCTGTTCGTCAGGTTAACGTCATCGTTGCGCCAGAACTTGAGGCCGGCGCTCCGCCGCTACCACCTGGCGTATCGGCGGACTGTTGATCACGCTCACCAATTTGTCGGCATAAGCCGGATCGGAGGCATGGCCGCTGCGCTGCAGTTCACGCGCAAAGCCGCGTGCCTCGGACTGTCCGGGCACGCCCGCATAGCGCGTGTTGTCGCGCAGCCGGCTGGCGTAATCACGAAAGCCCTCGGCGTAGGATTCATAGACGCGAAATTTTTCAACCACCTTGGTGGGCACGCCATTAACCTGAATGGTAAGGGTTTTATCCACCGTGGGACCGTTCCAATCCTTGCCGGCCTTGATGGCGAACAGGTTATGGCTGGGCTGACCGTTGGCCGTGCGTATCTCGTGCTTGCCCCATCCCGTCTCGAGCGCGGCCTGCCCTACCATGAATTCCGGCTGCACGCCCAGTGTCCGCGCGGCATCCACGGCGTGCGTCCAC
>VFLF01000371.1 GCA_009885185.1 Nitrosomonadales bacterium
CAACTGCGGCATTGCGGGGCTTCACATTTCACATTTCACATTTCACGTTTCACGATGTCACTAGCCAAACGCATTATCCCCTGTCTCGACGTGACCGCCGGGCGCGTGGTCAAGGGCATCAACTTCGTCGGTCTGCGCGACGCCGGCGATCCGGTGGAGATTGCGCGCCGTTACGACGATCAGGGCGCGGACGAGCTGACCTTTCTGGACATCACCGCCAGCAGCGACGACCGTGATTTGATTTTGCACATTATTGAAAGCGTTGCGGCGCAGGTGTTTATTCCATTTACCGTCGGCGGCGGCGTGCGCGCGGTGAGCGACGTGCAACGCCTGTTGAACGCGGGCGCGGATAAAGTCAGCATCAACACCTCGGCGGTGCAAAATCCGCAGTTGGTGGCCGATGCGTCGGGGCGTTATGGTTCGCAGTGCATCGTGGTGGCTATTGATGCCAAGCGCGTGCCAGGCAGCCATCCCGTGAGGTGGGAGGTCTACACCCACGGCGGGCGCAAAGCCACAGGCATTGATGCACTCGAATGGGGTCGCAAGATGCAGGAATTGGGCGCGGGGGAGATTTTGCTCACCAGCATGGATCGTGACGGCACCCGCGTCGGCTTTGATATTGAACTCACGCGGGCGTTTTCCGATATGCTGGAAATCCCGGTGATCGCCAGCGGCGGCGTGGGCAATCTGGAGCACTTGGCCGACGGTGTGCTGCAAGGCCGCGCGGATGCAGTGCTGGCGGCAAGCATATTTCACTACGGCGAATTTACCGTGCGGCAGGCGAAGGAACATATGGCAACGAAGGGAATAGAAGTCAGGTTGTAAATGATGAGTGATAACTGGCTGAACAAAGTAAATTGGGCGCAGGACGGCCTGATACCCGCGGTGACGCAGGACGCGGCGAGCGGGCGCGTGCTCACCGTCGCGTGGATGAATCGCGAGGCGCTGCGGCTGACCGCCGCCACCGGCGAGGCGCACTATTGGTCGCGCTCGCGCAAAAAGCTGTGGCACAAGGGCGAGGAATCAGGTCACGTGCAAAAGGTCAAATCGATCCGTCTGGATTGCGACGAGGACGTGGTGCTGCTGGCCGTGGAACAAGTGGGCGGTATTGCCTGTCATACAGGACGTGAGAGTTGTTTTTTCAATCAACTGGATGGCGGGAAATGGGTGGCGGTGGAACCGGTGCTTAAAGACCCGAAGGAAATCTACAAAAAATGATCGACGCCAAGGTATTGCAACGGTTGGGCGAGACGCTGGCGGCGCGTAAAGGCGCCGATCCGGCGAGTTCGTACGTCGCCGGGCTGCTGGCCAAGGGCGAAGACGCCATTTTGCGCAAAGTCATCGAGGAATCGGCGGAAACCCTGCTGGCGTCCAAGGAGGGTGATAAACTGCACTTGGTACGCGAGGTCGCCGACTTGTGGTTTCACAGCATGGTGTTGCTGGCGTGGCACGGCCTGACACCCGAAGACGTGCTGGCGGAGTTGCACCGGCGCGAAGGCATTTCCGGCATCGACGAAAAAGCCTCACGCAAGTAGCAGATGAAGCAGACGCAGCAGATGACGTTATAGGAGAGCATCATGGGTTCATTCAGCATCTGGCACTGGTTGATCGTTCTGGCGATTATCGTGCTGATCTTCGGCACTAAGAAGCTGCGCAACCTCGGCGGTGATCTGGGGGGCGCGGTCAAAGGCTTCAAGGACGGCATGAAGTCCGAGGGCGATAAAGCCGCGGACGCGACCGCTGCAAAAAGCGAAATTCCGCCTTCCACCGGCCAGACGTATGAAGCCGAGGTGAAGAAGGAAACCTCAAAGACGTGAAACGTGAAAAGTGAATGGTGAAACGTGATCCACGAGGCACATTTCACATTTCACGTTTTACATTTCACGGGTCGCTCCCATGTTTGATATCGGCTTTTCCGAGATGATCGTGGTCGCGGTCATCGCGCTTATTGTGCTCGGCCCGGAGAAACTGCCGCGTGTCGCGCGCATGGCGGGGCATCTGCTTGGGCGCATGCAGCGGTACGTGAACGATGTCAAAGCCGATATCAATCGCGAGATCGAGCTCGACGAGTTGCGCAAGCTGCAAAAAGAAATGCAGAACACCGCCAGTTCGATCGAGCAGACGGTCAAAAGCGAGCTTAATTCCGTGGAATCCAGCTTGAAGCAAATCGGCGATAGCACGCAGCAAGCGCTCTCGGCGCCTGGCAGTGGTTCGGCTGTCAGTGATCCGCCTTACATTGATCCCATCGCGGATGCATTTGCTGATCCGCCGCCGGTGCAGCCCGCCACGACGCCATCCGCGATTGCGCAATTGGAACCGCTGCGCGAACCGCCATTGGATCCCGCGTCCGCCGCCGTCAGCCAGTCATCGCCGCAGCTTGAGTTAGGGCTGGAAGCGGCGCCTTTGGCCAATGCGCCTCCGCCGGGTGTAACTGCCGTCACGCCCTCGACCGCAAAGGCCTAGCCGCACCGTGGCGCTCACCGAAGACACTTTTGTTTCGCATCTGGTCGAATTGCGCGACCGCCTGATGCGCGCGCTGATCGCGATAGTGATTGCTTTCGCCCTGATCGGATTCTGGCCGACCTATGGCGTGATCTACGATTTTCTCGCGCTGCCGCTGATCCAGACGCTGCCGGCGGGCTCGAAAATGATCGCCACCGGCGTGATTACGCCGTTCCTGATTCCGCTCAAGGTCGGGCTGATGGCCGCGTTTATGGTGGTGTTGCCCTATGTGCTGTACCAGGCATGGGCTTTTGTGGCACCGGGCCTTTATTCACACGAGAAAAAACTGGTGTTGCCGCTGGTGGTGAGCAGCACGGTACTGTTCTTTATCGGCGTGGCCTTCTGTTATTACTTTGTGTTCGGCCAATTGTTCAAATTCATCGCGGGGTTCGCTCCGGCGAGCATCACCCCCGCGCCGGATATCGAACAGTATTTGTCGTTCGTGCTGACCATGTTTCTGGCGTTCGGCGTCGCCTTCGAGGTGCCGGTGGCGATCATCGTGCTGGTGCGCATGGGCCTGGTGTCGATCCAGCAACTGCGCGATTTTCGCGGCTACTTCGCGGTATGCGCGTCTATCGCCGCCGCAATCGTGACGCCACCCGATGTGGTGTCGATGCTGGCGTTGCTGATTCCGATGTGCCTGCTCTACGAGGTCGGCATCATCGCCGCCAACATGATGGGCAAAGTGAAAGCGCCGCCGGAGACCGCCGACGCGGCGCTTAACGATCCGGTGGCGAAGGAGTTTGCCGCCATCGAAAAAGAACAAAACAGCGGCGGCCGCTGACTTTTTATAAATATTTGTTTTAAAACACTATTTTTTGCGAGCTACCTTGGGCCGCTTACCCACGGTGACTTTCAATTCGAGTTCTTTTTGCGCGCGGATCACTTTCAGCGCGGCGCCGCTGCCCGGCGCGATGGCTGATATCAGCGCCAGCATGCTGGCCGAGTCGGTGACCGGTTTGCCGTCCACCGCGATCAGAACGTCGCCAGTTTTCATGCCGCCCTGATCGGCGGGCGTGCCGCCGAACACTTCGGTAATCAGCGTGCCGCGCGCTTCCGGCAGCTTGAGCGATTCGACCAGTTCGTTATTGAGATCCTGCACCGCGACGCCAATCCAGCCGCGCGTCACCGTGCCGGTTTGCACCAGTTGATCCAGTACCTGCTTCGCGGTGGTGGCAGGTATGGCGAATCCGATGCCGAGCGACGCACCGCCCGGCGTGCGCGAATAAATCGCGGTGTTGATGCCGATCATGTTGCCGTTGATATCCACCAGCGCGCCGCCGGAATTGCCGGGGTTTATCGCGGCATCGGTCTGGATGAAATTTTCGAAGGTGTTGATGCCCAGATGGTTGCGCGACAACGCACTGACGATGCCGGAGGTCACCGTCTGCCCGACGCCAAAAGGGTTGCCAATGGCCAGCACCAGATCGCCGACCTGCGCCTGATCGGATTGGCCGAAGGTAATCACCGGCAGCTTGGGCAGATCGATTTTGATGACCGCCAGATCGGTTTCCGGATCGGTGCCGATGACTTTCGCCTTGGCGCGGCGGTTGTCGGCCAGCAGTACCTCGATTTCATCCGCGGCCTCGACCACGTGCGCGTTGGTGAGGATGTACCCCTTTTCGCTGACGATCACGCCGGAGCCGAGGTTATTGCTCTTTTGCGCCGGGCTTTCGCTTTCACCGCCGAAAAAGTAGCGGAACACCGGATCGTCCATGAAAGGCGCGCGCTGCGCCTTGACTTCCTTGCTGGTGTAGATGTTCACCACCGCCGGCATCGCGCGCCGCGCGGCCTCGCTGAACGATGCGAACTTGCCGGAGGGCAACGCCGCGGGCGCAGCCGGTGCGGCGACTTTGGCTACCGTCTCGGCGGGGCGCGCGTTCCACGACAGCAGGTCGGGCCGCAGCGTGGTGATGACAAACAGCGCCGCGATACACACGGTGACGGCTTGCGCGAAATACAGCCAGAATTTATGCAGCATGTGGTCGTGGATGCATGGTGATGAAGTTGCGGGGGGCGAAGTGAGCGCGAAGTGAGATGCCTTTGATTATTCTAAGCAAATCGCCTGTGCAAAGCCATGTCGGTGTGGTGTTCGATGAGCGGAATTGTACTGTAACTATATGTTTTTAAATGATTATTTTATGATTTATTTCACTTTTACAGGTAAGTTCGTGTAAAATGATCGCCATTCCCGGTTTACTTGCTGTTGTTGCTTGTCGTTTTTTTGGTGGTTAGTTGGCGCTTCGCATTATCAACTCCTCTTTTCAGGAAATTCCTAGAATGGCTGAACAAGAACCCGACAAAGGCCGTCGCTGCATGCTCGTGGCGGCGAGCACGGTGGCCGGCGGCGTGGCGGCAGTGGCCGCCGGCGTCCCTTTTGTAGCGAGCATGTTGCCGTCCGAGCGCGCGAAAGCCGCCGGCGCGCCCGTTGAAGCCGATATCAGTCAGCTTGCGCCCGGCGAACGCATGACCGTCGAGTGGCGCGGCAAGCCGGTATGGATCGTGCGCCGCACGCCGGAAATGCTCGACAGCGTCAAGAAGAATACCGACAAGGTGTCTGATCCCGCGTCGAAGAAGGTGATGCAGCCCAAGTACGCCACTAACGAGATGCGTTCCATCAAGCCGGAATACCTGGTGCTGGTCGGCATCTGTACCCATCTGGGCTGTTCGCCGGTGGAAAAATTCCGCGCGCAGGCCGAGGCTTTCTCGTCCGACTGGAAAGGCGGGTTTTACTGCCCGTGCCACGGCTCGCTGTTTGATCTGGCGGGCCGCGTCTATAAAAACGTGCCTGCGCCCGATAATCTGATTGTGCCGCCGCACAAGTTCCTCGCCGATGGTCGCATATTGATCGGCGAAGACGCCGGCGCCAGCGACAAAGGAGCCGCGTAAACATGGCCGCTAGCAAAAAAGAACCCGTGGTCATCAGCGGCGCAGGTCCGCTCAACGCGCCGATCGGCGGATTGCTGACGTGGGTGGATCAGCGTTTTCCGATGATGTCGCTGTGGAAAGAGCATCTGGCGGAATACTACGCGCCGAAGAATTTCAATTTCTGGTATTTCTTCGGCTCGCTGGCGATGGTGGTGCTGGTGCTGCAAATCGTCACCGGTATTTTCCTGGTCATGCATTACAAGCCGTCGGCGACGGAAGCCTTCGCCTCGGTCGAATACATCATGCGCGACGTGCCCGGCGGCTGGCTCATCCGCTATATGCATTCCACCGGCGCGTCGGCGTTTTTCGTGGTGATTTACCTGCACATGTTCCGCGGACTGCTGTATGGATCGTATCGCGCGCCGCGTGAACTGATCTGGGTCTTCGGCATGATGATTTACCTGGCGCTGATGGCCGAGGCGTTTTTCGGTTACCTGCTGCCGTGGGGCCAGATGTCG
>VFLF01000412.1 GCA_009885185.1 Nitrosomonadales bacterium
AGCAACGGCAGCGCGTAGAGATCGCGCGCGCTGGTGCCGAACGACAGCAGGGCTATGGTGAGTATCAGCCCGGTCAGCGGCAGCGCAATCGCCGGCGACGCAGAATAGGACTTGCGCGCGATCCACAACGTCCACAAACACACGACCCACACCGGCCACGAATACCACGGCAGCAGGCGCGGATAATAAATAAGCTCGCGGCCTTCGCCGGTGAGCAGGGTAAACAGATCGTGGCGCAGCCACGCGTCGAGCAACGCCGGCGATTGCAGATGCAGCGCCAGCGGCCAGACAGCGACGGCGGGCAAAGCGACCAGCGCGGCGATGCCCAGCGTCACGCCGTAGCCGCGCGTGCGCCACGCGGCACAGGTCAGCGGCAGCGTGATCGCCAGCAACGCAAGAATCGCCGTTTCCACCACGCCCTGCGACAAAAACACCATGCTGATGGCAGCACCCAACAGCAACCCGCCCAGCTTTGCCTGCCGCAAGGCCATCGCCATCGCGTAATAACCCAGCGCGAACCCGGCGAGCGGCGCGATATCGGTAACTGTCTGATGGCTACGCACCACCAGACCGAAGCAACCCAGCAGCAGCAGCGCCGCGATCGCACCCTTGCCGCGTCCGTTCAATTCACGCGAGGCGAGTCCGCAAAACCAGAACGTCAGCGCCATGAACAAGCCGGTCGCAAGACGCGCGCCGTCGTGCAGCGGCAAAAACGCCGAAGTCAGCCATGCCATTGCCGCCGCGACAAGGTAATACAGCGGCGGCTCATCGATAAAGGGTTCACCTGCCAGAGAGGTATTCAGCCACGAGCCGCCGCGCAGCAGTTCATACACCACGCCGAAGGTGGTGGCCTCGTCGGATTTCCATGGGTCGTGGCCGATCAGCCCCGGCACGATCCAGGCAAGACAGAGCAGGGTGATGAGGAAGTGGCGCTGAGACATAGGTGAGCGCGTGGCATTGCGGCCATGCACATCTGGCTTGTTGTTTTTGAGTGGCGCGATTATCCCACTTTCGTGCGCGCGCCGATGCGTGGATCTGGGCATGCACAACTATCGTGCGCGATGCGCCACGCTGTTGCACCGAATAAGCGCGGCGTACCTGAGCGGATTTCGTTCGAGCCGCTGCATGGCATGGGTAGGTGTAAATAAATCATTTAAAAACATATACTTATGTAATTTATGCGGGAGGGGCTGCAAACGCTGGCACGTATTCTGCTGAATACGGTCATCAATCCGTTTGAGGAGAGCGTAGTGACCGAAGCCACCAACATCTATGACGCCAACGCCGATTTGTCCGCACCGTGTTCGTGCGGGCAGCAGCACTCGCGGCGCGAGCACGACACACACGACCAGCACGCTATGCATAACACGCGGGCGGCGGTCGATCATGAAGTGCTGGGCCGCGAGGTGGTGGAATCCGCGATGGTGCGCGCCTTGTTTCCGGATGACCGTGCGCGGCGCGGTTTCCTCAAGGCCGTGGGTGCCAACACCGCGATGGCGGCGATTGCAAACGTGCTGCCGATAGGCGCGATGCAGGCGCTGGCGCAGGACAAGCGCGCGCCGGAGAAAAAGAACCTCAAGATCGGCTTTATCCCGATCACCTGCGCCACGCCGTTGATATTGGCGCATCCGCTGCGCTACTACGCCGCCGAGGGGCTGGAAGTCGAGGTCATCAAGACCGCAGGCTGGGCACTGATCCGCGACAAGGTTCTCAACAAGGAATACGACGCTTCGCATTTGCTGGCGCCAATGCCGATCGCGATTTCGATGGGCATCGGCTCATCGCAGCAGGCAATGAACGTGGCGACCATCCAGAACGTCAACGGGCAGGCGATCACGCTCGCCAACAAACACAAGGGTAGCCGCGACCCGAAAACGTGGAAGGGTTTCCGCTTTGCCGTGCCGTTCGAGTTTTCGATGCACAACTTTCTGCTGCGTTACTACGTCGCCGAACACGGGCTTGATCCGGACAAGGACATCCAAATCCGCGTGCTGCCGCCACCGGAGATGGTGGCGAATATGCGCGCCGGCAATATCGACGGTTTTCTCGGGCCCGATCCGTTCAACCAACGCGCGGTGTATGAGGAAGTGGGCTTCATCCATATTCTGTCGAAGGAATTGTGGGACGGTCACCCGTGCTGCTCTTTCGGCGCACCGACTTCGTTCATCAAGGAAAACCCGAATTCATTCGCGGCGCTGTTCCGTGCAGTGCTGAAAGGCGCCGCGCTGGCGCGCGACCCGGCCAACCGCAAGACCATCGCCGAATCGATTGCACCGGCGAACTACCTGAACCAACCCGTGGCCGTGCTGGAGCAGGTACTCACCGGCAGGTACGCCGACGGCCTGGGCAATATCAAGAACGACCCCGCGCGCGTCGATTTTGATCCGTTCCCCTGGTACTCGATGGCGACATGGATTTTGTCGCAGATGAAACGCTGGGGTTATATCAAGGGTGATGTGCGCTGGAAGGATTTGAGCGAGCAAATCTATTTGCTCACCGATGCGCGCCGCCACATGACCGCGATGGGCTACAAACCGCCGGCAGAGAACAACCGCAGGATTACCGTCATGGGCAAGGTGTTCGATCACACCGCGCCGGATGCGTACATCGCCAGTTTCGCAATCAAGAGAACGTAGAAAGACCACGGAGCGCAATCATGGAAAAAAGCATGGCTATAAGGGCGGGCGCATTGTCATTGGTGATCTTTCTGTTTTTGCTGGGCATCTGGCACGCCGCCACCATGCCCAACGAAAAAGCCGGGGGCGCGCTGACGGAATACGAGCAACTGATGGGCAAGACCGCCGCGAAAAAATCCGACGGCCTGCCCACGCCCGCTCAAATGGGACAGACGATAGCAAAGCACCTGTCCGATCCGTTCTACGACAAGGGGCCGAACGACAAGGGTATCGGCATACAACTCGCGTATTCGCTGGCGCGGGTGATGGGCGGATTTTTGCTGGCGGCGGCGTTCGCGATTCCAATGGGCTTTTTGATCGGCATGTCGCCGCTGCTGTATCGCGCGCTGGATCCTTTCATCCAGGTGTTAAAACCCATCTCTCCGCTGGCGTGGATGCCGCTGGCGCTCTACACCATCAAGGATTCCGCCACCTCGTCGATTTTCGTGATTTTTATTTGTTCGGTGTGGCCGATGCTGATCAACACCGCCTACGGCGTGGCGGCGGTACGGCGCGATTGGCTCAATGTGGCGCGCACGCTCGAAGTGAGCGTCATGCGTAAAGCGTTCCTGGTGATCCTGCCGGCGGCGGCACCCACCATCATGACCGGCATGCGCATCTCGATGGGCATCGCATGGCTGGTGATCGTGGCCGCCGAGATGTTGGTGGGCGGCACCGGCATCGGCTATTTCGTGTGGAACGAGTGGAACAACCTGTCGCTGACCAACGTGATTTTCGCGATTCTGATGATCGGCGTAGTGGGCATGGTGCTCGATCTGATGTTCGGCGCGCTGCAAAAGCTTGTTACCTACGTGGAGTAATCATGAGCAACCATTCGTTTCTGTATGCGGAAGGGCTGTCGAAAAAATTTCGCGGCGTGCGCGGCAAGCCTGACTTGACGGTGTTCGAGGATGTGCATTTCTCCATCGAAAAAGGCGAGTTTGTTTGCATTATCGGCCACTCCGGCTGCGGCAAGACCACGATTTTGAACGTGCTGGCGGGGCTGGATACCGCCAGCGGCGGCCACGTGCTGATGGATGAGCGCGAAGTATCCGGTCCGAGCCTGGAACGCGGCGTGGTGTTTCAAGGGCATGCGCTGATGCCGTGGCTGACGGCGAAGAAAAACGTCGAGTTCGCGGTGCGCTCGCGCTGGCCCGACAAATCCAGCAAGGAAGTTGACGCGCATTGCCAGAAATATCTGGATCTCGTCGGTCTCACCGGCTCGGAACACAAAAAGCCGTCGGAGCTTTCGGGCGGCATGAAGCAGCGCGTGGGCATCGCGAGAGCGTTCGCGATTGAACCCAAAATGCTGCTACTCGACGAGCCGTTCGGCGCGCTCGATGCGCTGA
>VFLF01000177.1 GCA_009885185.1 Nitrosomonadales bacterium
CGGCGAACACGTCCGGTCCACGCTTGCGAGCATGGCCGACAAGTTCCTGTCGGATGACACCGAACCCGGCGAGAGCCGGTAAAGCGGCGCGACCGGGTGTTAGTGGCACCCGGCCACGCCTTCCACAACCGCAACGTATGAGGTAACGGCTATGGATACGCAAAGTGTAACGGTAGACCCGAAGCGATTCACGGATGGCGAAAGCGGTGCAATCGGCGGAATGACTCCGCTTGACCGTACCAACCGGATTGACTTCCTCGCGAATGGGCTGGGCGCCCTGGCGGTGATCTTCGATAGCGCAATGCGGGCGCCAGACGAACACCAATCGACCCCGATGGTGTGGGGTGAAGCGCTCTATCTGGTAGGAATGATTGCCAAGGACATTCATTTCGAGTCAAGCGCACTTTGGGAGGAAGTCCGCCCACTCGTGCAGGCAGCCAAGGCCGGTGCAGCATGAGCGCCACCATCATTCCATTTCCGAAAGCGGCACTTTCCCGCCGAAGCGGGTCACCGCTCCTTGACCGGCTCGCCTTGAAAGGCGTCTACCCCTGCGGCTACCCGGATGAATTCGAGGACGCATACAGGCTCCTTTTGCGTGGTCGTAGGGCCGGAATCGACACAGAAGACTGGAGCTTCTCCGAACTGCTTTCCGAGGTGCAATCGTACCGCGCCCGCGAATCGGGCCCTGCGACGCGAGGGCAGATGACCCAAGCGCAGATGGACCGCACGGTAGGAATGGCGATTGCTTTTCTCCACGGTCCGTCCAAGACAGGCTTGGACAAATGCATCAACGCGTGGCGCGCCGATCTTGATCGACGGGGTCTGTAACCGAATATCCCGCGCCTAGGCTAGCTACCGAAACGCCGTTCACCCTAACGGCTTGGCGCGGGACTCTCTCAGGGTGCGGAGGGTGCGGAGTTGACCAAGATGAAGTGGATGCCAGTGGAGGCGCCGACCCCATACGTGTACAAGCCTCGCAAGTTCGCGGGGCCGCTCCCGGCTGAGTTTGAAGATTACTTGGCGCAGATGGAGTCGCACATCGCAGCCTGCCGAGAAGACGAATACCAAGAAGAGCAACGACTTTGGACCACCCGTTGGAACGCCCGGCAAGAACTAACTGCCCTGGAATCAAAGTTCGCGAATGGCCACAAATTAGCCGTGCTGATGGCGCTTAGCTTGTGCATCGAATATGAGCTTCCAATACCGGATTGGGCAGCGGGCGGATTCCTGGTTGCGTGCAATACCGTCGAGCGATATGAGAGCAACAGTTGGGACGAGCTGTTCGGGAAACCTTATGGAAAGGGTGCGCAACTCGCAGCGATGCGGAAGAAGCGCGACAAGTCACGGCTGATTTACTCCGAGGTCTTCGATTTGCACGAGGCCGGAAGAGCAATCGACGAATCGCTTTTTGAAGAGGTCGGCAGGAGGCATGCCATGGGCAAAACCTTGTCGGCGGAACTCTATTACGAATACAAGGCAGCAATCGACGGCTTTTGAGAGACGGCTATGGCCGAACCCAGCGAAATTCTTACAGACCGGGCAGAGGCTTGGGCTTTGAGCCTGAGGATGATCGAAGCAGAATCCACCGTAGGACTTCCGCAAATATCTAGAAGATTGCGGCAATACCCATCGAAGCAAAAGAACGATCCTCCACATACCGGCCCAATCACGGGCTGACATGCGGAGCGAAGAATGAGCGTCAAACTTCAAACGGTCTCGGCTGTCGCCGCAGACCCGGACGTGCCCCTTACCGAGGCCGCCCTTCGATTCAAGATATTCAACGCGGCGAACAACGGCCTAGCCGAGAGCGGCGCCATCGTGCGCGTGTCCCGCCGCGTCTACATAAACCGGGACGCCTTCGAGCGCTGGCTCCTGGGGAAGCGGGGGCAGGCAGCATGAGCGGCTTCGACTGGGAAAATCTCAGGGCCGAGGCATGTCTGCCTGCGACCCGCGCCAAGTCGCATGAGCTGATCGAGGCCATCACACGGCTGCGCGATGCACGGAGCAACGCGCTCAGTGCCGGACAGGAGCAACTGCGGCTAGCTCAGGCCCAACGCCGGGAACTTGATCTCGCGATTGAGAAATTGAGCCGATGGATTGCCGATCTGCAGGAACCGTTCGACCCATGGCAGACCGACCTGGACCGCCTAGAGGCCATCCTGCGCGAGACGGCGGGGGGCATGAATTGAACGCCGCCGCTCAGAACTTCCGGTCCGCGTTGCCTGAGCTGGGAACGAACCTGCACGGGCAGCTGGTGGCGCTACACGCCGACACAACGCTGGACCGGTGCGATTACATGCTGAGGTCGCTGGAGCGCGCACAGGGGCATGTAACGCGCTTGAGGCTGGAGTTGCAGCGCGGCGAGTTGCAGACCGTCTAACCGCCTGGGGGGCGACCAATGAAGACCGTACCCAATGGCGGGCCGCTAGGCTCGTTTGCGGACAAGTTTCGCCTGCTGTACGCCGCGTCCTGCGACTCCAGGCTCACCAAGGCCGACATGGGCGTGCTCGCCGTCCTGTGCTGGCGGTACAACGCCGCGCATGGCTGCTGCTGGCCGTCTATAGGCGCCATTGCCAGTGACGCCGGGATAGATGAGCGAACCGTGCAGCGCCGCATCCTCCACCTGGAGGAAAGCGGATACCTGCATGTCCGGCGGGGAAAGGGGGCGCTAAACAAGTTTGTCCTGCACTTCGGAGGGGGTGGCGTGGCTGCCGGGGGTTACCCCCGGCCTCCCGGTCCACAACCCCCGGCAGCGGAGTCCGTTACCCCCGGCGTCCCCGTCCGTCAACCCCCGGCGCAGCGGCCACCCGAATCTATTAATGGATTCCTTAAAGAAAAAGAAGCTTTTGAATCTAACGGCGAAAAGCCTTTTTCTTTTTTTGGGGGAATCAATGAAAAGGCGAGCGAAGGCCAACTGACCCCGCAACCTGAAAAGCCAAAAGCGTCACCAGAGACAAAGCGAGAGACCCGCCTAGGAATACTGACCACGCGGCGAGAAGTGTTCAGCCTTCCGGAAGACGAATACGACGAACAGCTGGCAAAGATCGAACGGCAGTTCGAATCGGACAAGCAGGCCGAGGCCGAAGGGTGAGCCGGAAAAGGGGGAACGCCGACCTGCCGCCCAGCGTGGAGCGGGCCGCCGCCTCGCTGTCGGGCTGGTCGGGAACTGGTGTGGACTGGGGCCAGAGGTCCGACCCTGTGCGCTTGGCCAACCGCCAGGACACCATCGCCGACAGCCGACTGCCCGAGTACGCCTATGCGACCCAGTGGCGCGGCGGCGTGATGACTAAGCACAAGTCCACGCCGTATCCCGTCGAGCTGCCAAGCCAGAAGTTCAAGCGGCTACGGACATGGAAAAAGAACACCATGCTGGCCGTGGTTCCAAGACAACGAAGCCTCAGCCTGCAAGCTGGCGCCCTGTCATTTGCCAACCTGCCGCGACCTTTGGAGGACTGGCTGTTAGTAGTCGTGGCGCACGAGTGGTCACGCTGGCCCAACGTGCGACGGTTCGCCCTGTTGTGTCTGCCCGATCCCGTTGCGATCGATGACGCCGCGCAATGCGTCGTGTTTCGGACAGCGGAACTTGCCCAAGACAATCGCGCAAAGGCGCTGGGCATTCGGGCGGACGATTACCGCAAGCGCCGGAAGCGGGCCATAGCAATGCTGGAGAATTGGCTAGACCGCGCGGCCCGAGGCTACCTTGAAGGGCTTGGGACTGACGCTATCGCCCAGGATGACTAAGTACATAGGACGATCACACACGCCCCCAGGCCAGAGTCATCCTCGCGATGCCGCCCGCGTAATGGCGGCAGCACTCTAACCAGACCAAGGAAGGTCAGCAATGAACGGATTAGCCGCACTCGCACGGATGCCAAACGAACAACCCAAGCTCTCCACGCTGATGGCGCTCGCTAGCGCTGCAACCGTGGAGGTCCGCACGCTCAGCTGGTACTGGTGGGCCTACACGTACCAAAGCGCAAACGTGCGCCTTGAAGCGCTCGCAAGGAGCAACACCCGATGAACACGCAACCAGTCACGGCAGAGCTAGACGTGGTGGATGAGGACGACACGGTAGAGGCGAAGGTAGAGCCTGCCGAATGAAGACCTGCCGCATCTGCAATCGGGTTACACGCCGGCTCGAGCTATGTTCCGCCCCTGCCTGCATGGCGGCGGCTCGCTAGGACGTGCCTTGCCAGGAGTGGACTAGGGCCTTGTTGACCGCCCCCCGCTAGATCATTGGGGCATCCAGCGGACACCGTCCATCCGAGGTTCGGCACCATAAACCGGTAGTTTTTTCATGTTGAAACGTGACACGAATGGCGATGTTGAAGGGTGCGGATGAGGGAAAACCTACATGTGACGGTCTAGGTTTACGCATCGGCTGCAAGGCAAGACGCCCCCCGTTCATCTTTGGCGCTGTCAACCCAAGACCCGTGCCCATTCTGGAATCTCCTGTGTCCCCAACTGCCAACCTCGCGATTCGTGACGGGGGGCTTGTGCCTTGCCCACCTTGAGAGCGGAAACCGTGACCGACCCTAAGCACGCGTCCCCGCAGTTGGACGGACGGCCTAACGTGACACGCATTCCCTGGCTGCACGGCAAGCCCTGTCCTGTCTGCGCTGCTGTTGTGCCGCGCTATACCAAGCGCCACGGCGGCGGCAGACGGAAAACCTATTGCTCCGACCTGTGCAGGCAAAAGGCCTGCCGGGCGCGGAAACAACCGGAGGCTACGGCCCCGGCGTAACACCTAATTCAAGCAACCGGCACACGTTGCCGATTGTGGGACGCCATGAGGGCAAGCCAGCGGGATGCTGGCCAGCCTGATAGCCGTCCTGTTACCGGGAAAGCCCTGATTGCCAGCGGGATGCTGGGGTCAGCGAGTGAGCCAGCGCGATGCTGGGATCTCGACGCTACTGCCCAAACACACACATTCCGCTGCTACGGCAGCAATCTGATTTGGAGATATACGCAATGTCTGTAATGGATGAGCTTCAGCAAACGATTAGTGACCACCATAAAAGCCTGACCGATACCCTAAAGGAGCACAAGGCCTCGAACAACGAACGGATTGAGGCTATGGAAAAACGCATGGGCCGCCCGAACCTTGGCGGCGATGCCAAGCCCGACGCCAACTCCCCGGAAGTGAAGTCCCTGTAGGCGGCCTTCCGCGCGTTGTTGACGGGCAACCAGGCCAAGGCCGATCAGCTGTTCACCGAGGCCAAGGCCATGTCTGCCGGTTCCGATCCGGACGGCGGCTATGTCGTGCATTCCATGATCAGCTCCGGCATGACCAAGGTTATGGCCGAAGTCTCGCCAATTTATAAATTGGCTCGTAAGGTCACGCTCGACTCTGGCGATGCATTTGAAGAACCCGTGGACAAAGATTCGGCGGAAGCTTCATGGATCGGCGAAGTCAGTTCGCGCACCGACACCGATTCCCCGCAACTGGCTAATTTCCGGGTAGAGTTGAACGAGATCTACGCGCTGCCGAAGGTCTCGCAGAAACTACTTGACCAGGCCGGCATCGACGTAATGGCCTGGCTGACCAGCAAAGTCAGTGACGCGTTCGCTGTGAAGGAAGGAACTGCCTTCCACAGTGGCACGGGCGTAGGCCAGCCGCGTGGCATCCTGACTTACACCACGGCAGCGACCGCAGACGCAACCCGCACCTGGGGCGAGTTCGAGCATGTGGTCACGGGCACGAGTGCGGACTTCAACACAACCACCAAGGCTGATTGCCTGATCGACTTGGCGCACAAGCTCAAGCCGCAGTATCGCGCAGGCGCTGTGTGGCTGATGAATCGGAACACGCTGGCGAAGGTGCGCAAGCTCAAGGAGGCCACGTCGGACCAGTACATCTGGATTCCTGGCCTGTCGGCCGGCCAGTCGGACACGATGCTTGGACATCCCATCTATCTGGACGAGGACATGCCTGATATCGGCGCTAGCACCTTGTCGATTGCGTTCGGCAACTTCGAGCGGGCCTATACGATCATCGAGAAAAGTGGCGTGAAATACATAACGGATAACCTCACCGACAAACCGAACGTGAAGCTCTACGGATATCGACGCGTTGGCGCGGCTGCCAACGACTTCAATGCCGTGAAGTTCTGCAAATTCTCGGCTTGAGGACCTGACCATGCCTAACGATCTTCATAGCAACATGAAACAGGTGCAGGCGATTATTCCTGCAGCCATCGGGGCCAATGCCACCAAGACCGGCGCGATCATCGACCGGTAGAACTACGGCGGCGTGGAGTGGGTCATCGACTACGGCTCGGTGACCACGACCGGCTCTATCGTGACCCTGGTGGCGAAAGAGGGTGACGTGACCGGCACCATGACCAGCATCGCGGATGCCGACTTGCTCGGCACCGAAGCACTGGCCTCGCTCCTGGCGGGTGCACGTGCGGCTGGCACCGGCAAGGAGGTCAGCAAGCGCCTTGGCTACATCGGCCAGAAGCGGCACGTGCAACTTCTCGCTGTGCAAACGGGCACGACTTCGGTCGGCGCCTTGTCGGCAACCGCTGTCCTGTTCAACCCGACCTACGCACCGATCAGCAACCCGTAATAACTCGGGCGGCCTTCGGGTCGCCCGGTCGCGGCGCCAACTAATAACTGGCGCTCTGGACAAGCGGCGAGTGTCCAAGACATGAAACAACCTCCGCAGTCGAAGCACGGGGCATCCGCGTTTGCGGGGCTCTCTATGGAACCCTCCATGGCTAGCTATCCTCTCTGTGTGATTCGACAATCAGACCCCGCTGGCCTAACGGCTGGCGGGGTTTTCTTTACCCCAAATTCTAAGGAACGACTATGGCCGCCCTGGGCAGGCTAGTTGTGGATTTGCTGCTAAAAAGTGCCGGCTTCGAATCGAGCCTGGATCGCGCCAGCAAAGCCACCAAGAAGCGCATGAAAGAGATCGAGCGCAGCGCATCGGACGCCGGCAAGGTGCTAGGCACCGCGTTAGTTGGCGGCGCTGTAGCGGCTGGCTACGCGATCAAATAGGCCATTGATTAGGCCGACCAGCTAAACGAGATATCCAAGAAGATCGGCATTCCTACGGACGTGCTGTCTTCACTGAACTACGCGGCCAAGCTCTCGGGCGTGGCGACTGAGGAACTGCAAGGCGGCCTGGTCAAGCTCATTCGCACGCAAGCGGACGCTGCACAAGGCGGCAAGGATTCGACGGAGGTATTCAGCACGCTTGGAATTGCCGTCAAGGATACGGCCGGCAACCTGCGCGGCGTGTCGGACGTGTTCGGCGACTTCGCGGACGTGTTCGCGGCAATGCCTGACAGCTCCGAGAAAACCACGCTGGCGCTTAAGGTCTTCGGCAAGGCGGGCGCGGAGCTGATCCCCCTGCTAAACGAAGGCAAGGATGGCCTGGCGAAGTATCGCGAGGAACTGGACAAGCTCGGCGGCATCGTGACGCCCGAGGCGGCGATGCAAGCGGACCTGTTCAATGACCAGCTCGACTACCTCACAACCGCCGCCGCTGGGCTGGCGTATCAGGTCGGCGAGGAACTGCTGCCGGACCTGATCTCCCTCACGGGCGAGTTCAACAAAAACGCGACCGCAGGCGAGGGCGTCAAAGGCACCGCAGACAAGATCGCCGACGCGATCCGGGGCATTGTCGGCGCAGGCGGCGCGGCCATCGATACGATGCAGGCCATGACGTCC
>VFLF01000938.1 GCA_009885185.1 Nitrosomonadales bacterium
CCACTCCACCGGAGATCATCCGGAACACAGTCACAACGGCCACTCCAGTGTGCCGACAATCGTTGACAGAGCTGAAACGCCCGCGGTCGAGCACCAGTCACGGAGCTCACCGACGATCCGCGTTACGCCAACAATCGCGCGCGCATGAAAAACCGCGACACGCTGATTCCCCTGTTGCAGGATATTTTCCTCACGCGCACGTTCGACGAGTGGGAAAAAACTCTGCTCGGCAGCGGCATCCCGTTCGGCGCGCTGAACAACATCGCACAGGTAGCCGAGCACCCGCAGGTCAAGGCGCGCGGCTCGATGGTCGAGATCGATCACCCTAAAGTCGGGCGCACCCGGATTGTTGGGCCGGTGGCGAAACTGTCCGAAACGCCGGCGACCATCCGCAGCATGTCGCCGTCGCTGGGCGAACACACCGAGGAAACTCTGCGTGATTTCTTGGGTCTCAGTGCAGAGGCGATCGCGGCGTTGCGCACGCAGGGCGTGATCGCCAATCGCTGAAATGGCGGAATTAGCGCTGGTTGCAGATACTGGTACGGCGGCTTGACCAGCCTGGTCTGCTGTGCCAACGTAATCGGCGCGCGCGGCCTTCAGGGTGGGCGCAGGGTAGCTTGCACAGGCTGCGTACCACTTCGCTTGTTGATACACAGGAGGCTCCGATGACTGAATCACGCAATTTCGTATACCGGAAGTTTCAGGTTTCGGCACTGGCCGCGCTCGTTTTATTGGTTGCACCGGCCGCCGCGGTCGCGGCTGTCGGCGACGCCTTTGTCTACCGCGTGACCGACCGCTACACCGGCGAAACGCGGGGCGACATTACGTTCCTGGTGGATAAAGTCGAAGCCAACCGTATCGTCACCTCGGTCAACTCGCAAAATTCGCTGGTGGAAGCGGGACGCACTGCAATTTTTTCCAGCGACGGCAACTGGGTGCGCCACGCTATCGATAGCCACGGCTTCCCGCAGACCATCGAATTTTCCACTGAGTCGCCGGCTTACGCCTTTCCGCTGGCGGTGGGCAAGCGCTGGTCGATGCGCGCGCCTGCGCGCGTGGTGCCAACCGGCCAAGTGCGCAGCGTTCGCATCGATGCCGAAGTTGTCGGCGCCGAGCGCATTCGTGTACCGGCGGGCGAATTCGACACGCTGAAAATCAGCCGCGTCATCTACGGCGGCGACGGCAACAATTTTGAATCGGAAACCCGCATCAGCCAAACGGAATGGTACGCTCCGGCGCTGCGCCGCGCGGTGAAAACCGAAGTGCGCTCGGCGCATCTGGACATGCGCATCAGTCGGGGCAACCGGGTCGCGCGCGGCGACTGGGATTTGCACGAACTAATCGAAGTACGCCCGGCGCAGCCCTGAAAATGCAGTCCACGATCGCTGCTTCAGAGGACGCACAGCGGCTTACACAACTCCGTACGCAGAAATATCGGCGCGCGATTTTCCGCGTACTTCACCACGACCACCTTGCCCGCCATGTCTGCGGGAAAACCATCGGGCAAACCCATGGAGACATTGCGCCCACGCGCGCGCATCATCGCAGCAAACTCCTCCGGCGACGCCGGTGCGCGCTCCAGACGCTCCATTCTTAACAACAGTTGCAAACTGGCGCAGCCGGATTCGCGCGACACCAGCATCCAGGCACCCGCGCATGCGCGGCGTGCATCAGCGTGCCGCACAAAACGACGGCAATACACATTGGGGACGGCGCTTTCACGGCTTCGGCGCCAACCCTATCGCCTGCATGAACTCCAGTTGCTGCACACGCCGCATGGCGAGGTGTTTGGCGTAGTCCGCGCTGCCCATCCACAGGTTTTCCCAGAAATGTTTGGCGGTGTGATCTTTCCACTCCGGGCTTTTGTAAACACGTTCCAGTTGCGTTTCCAGATGCACCGCCGCCTCTTTCGGCACGCCCGCCGCCATCGCGAAGCCGCGACCGGTGCCCAGATGGATGTTGTAGCCGAGTTCTTTCAGCGTCGGCACGTCGGGCACCACGGACATGCGCTGGCCCGCGCTGACCGCCAGCACGCGCAGCTTTTTGGATTCAACCGCCGACACGGCTTCGCTGATGTTCTCGGTGGAGAAATGCGTGTGGCCGCCCATCACCTGCATGATGGCCTCGGAGCCGCTTTTGAACGACACGGTGCGGAATTTCACGCCGGTCTCGCGTTCGATCAACCACACCAGCAGTTGCGCTGACCCGCCCGGCGAGGTGATGCTCGCGGTCACCGCACCGGGATCGCGTCGTGCGGCATCGAGGAATTCTTTGAACGTTTTGTACGGCGCATCGACGGACACCATCAGCGCCTGCGGGTCCTGCGCCAGAAACGCAATCGGCGTGAAATGCTCCGGCCCCAGTTGCAGATCGGGCCGCAGGCCGACGGTGAGCATGGTAAGGCTCGCCACCGCCATTACGGTGTGCGGGTCGCCACGCTTGCTCTTCACGTGCGTATAGGCAATCACGCCGCCGCCGCCGGGCCGGTTGGCCACGTTGATCGGCTGCGTGATCCATTTGTTGCGCGTGAGGATGTCCGCCGTCACGCGCGCAAGGATGTCGGTGCCGCCGCCGGGCGAGGTATGCACCACGAATTCCATCGGACGTGACGGAAACTGTTGCGCGACTACGTTCGTCGCGCAACTGGCGGCAATGGCAACAATGCCCGCCCAACGCAGCGAAAATTTCATCATTTCAGGGACGCTCAGTTCTTAATCAGGCCGATGTGCGAAAGAAAACCGCGAAACTCCTCGCGCCGTGAATCGAGATATTTGCGGAACTGTGCGCCATCGAGGTAGTTTTCCTCGAAGTTATTATTGGCGGAATAATCCTTCCATATCTTCGAATCCATCGCGCGGCGCAGCATTTTCTCCATGGTCACCACGGCCTCGCGCGGCACGCCCACGGGCATCGCCACGCCGCGCCCGGTGCCGACAACGATGGGGTAGCCCAGCTCCTTCATGGTGGGCACATTGGGCAGCACCGCCATGCGTTTTTCGCCGGTCACCGCCAGCACGCGAATTTTCTTCGATTCGAGGTGCGCAGCGACTTCGCTGTGGTTCTCGGTGGTGAGATGAATGTGACCGCCGGCCACCGCGGTACCCGCCTCGGAGCCGCTTTTGAACGACACGTATTTGAATTTCGCGCCGGTTTCCTTTTCGAGCATATACTGAAACAGGCGTCCGGAACCGGTGGCGGAGGCAATCGCGCTGACGATGCTATTCGGTTCGCGCTTGGCCGCGTCGATCAGCTCCTTGACGTTGGTGTATTTGCCATCGCCCGTGACCGCGACCACCTGCGGGTCCATCGCCAGAAACGCCACCGGCGTAAAGTCCTCGAGAGAAAAGCCGAGATCGGGCCGCGTCAACGCCGACATGAAAGTGCCCGTCGCCACGGCGAGCAGCACGTGCGGATCGCCGCGCTTGCCCTTGACGTAGTTATACGCAATCGCGCCGCCGCCGCCGACGCGGTTGGAAATGATCGGCTGCTGCGTCACCAGTTTCTCGCGCGTGAAAATTTCGCCCATCAGCCGCACGAACTGATCGGTGCCGCCGCCCGGCGCGGTGTGCGCAACCAGCTCCAGCGGCTGTGAGGGGAAACCCTGTGCTGTCGCTGGCACAGCCGTTGCCGCAACAGCCAGTACCACCGAAGTTTGAACAAACAAGAATGCAGATTTCATGACGCCTCCTTTGTTGGCGCAAAGTGTAACGCGCTTGTGACGCGCGCAAGAAACTTGGTTTTAATCGTTGTTTTTGTTGCCCTTTTCAGGGGCATTGCAAAAGCGTAGTATTACCGCCACTTTACCGTTCCGCTCTCTTGGCGGCGTATTAAATTTTTCAATAAAAACAAATAGTTATATTATCAAGTCGTCACTCCGGAGCATTGATTGAAACCCACCGATATTTCCCATCCCGATTACTTCCATAAAGTCGTCGATTGTCAGTATGCGTGCCCTGCGCATACCCCTGTTCCTGAATACATTCGCATGATCGCCGCAGGCAAGTATGACGATGCCTACATGGTCAACTGGAAATCGAATGTTTTTCCCGGCATTCTGGGACGCACCTGCGACCGTCCATGCGAGCCGGCGTGCCGCCGCGGTCGTGTCGAAGAAGGCAACGTCGAGATGCGCAAACCATCGGAACATGGTGAGCCGAAGGCCGAACCCGTGGCGATTTGTCGCCTGAAGCGCGTCGCCGCCGACAACAAATCCAGCGCGGGCGTCAAGCCGCGCATGCCCAAGGCGCCAACCAAAACCAACGGCAAGAAAATCGCGTGCATCGGCGCGGGGCCGGCATCACTAACCGTGGCGCGCGATCTCGCGCCGCTGGGTTATCACGTCACGGTGTTTGAAGCCGATCAGAAAGGCGGCGGCTTCATGCGCACGCAGGTGCCGCGCTTTCGTCTACCCGAGGAAGTGATCGACGAAGAGGTCGGCTACATCATCGACATCGGCAACATCGATTTCAAGGGCGGCCACCGTATCGAGAGCATGAAGGCGTTGATGAAGGAGGGCTTTGATGCCATTTTCGTCGGCACCGGCGCGCCGCGCGGTCGCGACCTTGACGTTCCCGGACGCAAAGAGGCTGCCGCCAACATCCACATCGGCATCGATTGGCTGAACAGCGTGTCGTTCGAGCACATCAACAAGATCGGCAAGAAAGTCATCGTGCTGGGCGGCGGCAACACCGCCATGGACTGCTGCCGGTCCAGCAAGCGCCTCGGCGGCGAAGACGTGAAAGTCATTGTGCGCTCGGGCTACGAAGAAATGAAAGCCTCGCCGTGGGAAAAAGAAGACGCGGTGGAAGAAGGCATCCCCATCCTCAACTTCCTCGTGCCGAAAGAATTCAAACACGAAAACGGCAAGCTCGTCGGCATGACCTTCGAGAAAGTCAAAGCTGAATACGACGCCAAGGGCCGGCGCAATCTGGTGCCCACTGGCGAGCCGGAACATTTTCACCCGTGCGACGACGTGCTGGTGGCGATCGGCCAGGAAAACGCTTTCCCGTGGATTGAGCGTGACATCGGTCTTGAGTGGGACAAGTGGGGCATGCCAAAAGTGGACACCGTGACCATGCAGTCGAATGTGCCCACGATATTCTTCGGCGGTGATGCGGCCTTCGGCCCCAAGAACATCATCTGGGCGGTGGCGCATGGCCACGATGCCGCGGTGTCGATCGACAAGTTCTGCCAGGGCGAAGACCTCAAGGATCGCCCCGATCCGATGACCAATCTGATCTCGCAGAAAATGGGCATCCACGAGTGGAGCTACGACAACGATATCTCCGAGCAACTGCGTAACCGCGTGCCCTGGAAAGACAAAAAGCTCACGCTGAAAGACATCAAGGTCGAGGTGGAACTGGGCTTTGATCCGAAATCGGGTTTTGCCGAGGCGCAGCGTTGTCTGAACTGTGACGTGCAGACCGTGTTCTCCGAAAAGCTGTGCATCGAATGCGATGCCTGCGTCGATATCTGCCCGATGGATTGCATCACCTTCACGCCGAACGCCGAAGAAGCCGAACTGCGCGAGCAACTGAGCGCGCCGTCGCTGCACGCCAAGACGCAGGATTTGTACATCTCGGAAACCCTTAAGATGACCGGGCGCATCATGGCCAAGGACGAAGACGTGTGCCTGCACTGCGGACTGTGCGCCGAACGCTGCCCCACCGGCGCGTGGGACATGCAGAAGTATCTGATCGAGATGACGCACGCGGGGCCAGGCTGCCGTAGCGGCAAATCACCACAGCGCAAAGCAGCATAAAATATCGTTAATAAAAAAATACTTACATGAAACAGATCACTGCCACTAACGACTTCGTTGTTAAATTCGCCAACGTCAACGGCTCTGGCTCGGCGTCGGCGAACGAACTGTTCGCGCGCGCGATACTGCGCATGGGCGTGCCGGTTTCCCCGCGCAATATTTTCCCGTCGAACATTCAGGGCCTGCCCACGTGGTACGAAGTACGCGTGAACGAAGCCGGCTATCAGGGTCGGCGCGGCGGCGTGGACATGATGGTGGCGATGAACCCGCAAACCTGGGACAAGGACATTAAGGAAATCGACGCCGGCGGCTACCTGTTTTACGACAGCTCCAAGCCGATGCCGAAATCGAAATTCCGCGAAGACATCAACGTCATCGGCATGCCGCTGACCGAAGTCTGTAACGCCACCTACTCTGATCCGCGCCAGCGCCAGTTGTTCAAGAACATCATTTACGTCGGCGCGCTGTCGGCGCTGCTCGACATCGACCCGGCGGAAATCGAAAAGCTCTTCACCGAGCAATACAAAGGCAAGGAAGCGCTGCTGCAATCGAACTTCAAAGCGCTGAAACTGGGCCGCGATTACGCGCTCGCCAACCTGTCATGCCCGCTGGGCATCAAGGTGAAGCGCGCCAACAACGTGGGCGACAAGATTTTCATCGACGGCAACAGCGCGGCGGCGCTGGGCGCGGTCTACGGCGGCGCCACGGTGTGCGCGTGGTATCCGATCACGCCGTCGTCGTCGCTCGCCGAATCCTTTATCAGCTATTGCCAGAAATTGCGCAAAGAGCCGGAAACCGGCAAGGCGCGCTACGCCATCATTCAGGGCGAAGACGAACTTGCCTCGGTGGGCATCGCCATCGGCGCGGGCTGGAACGGGTCACGTTCCTTCACTACCACCTCCGGCCCCGGCATTTCGCTGATGAATGAATTCATCGGCCTTGCCTACTTCG
>VFLF01000635.1 GCA_009885185.1 Nitrosomonadales bacterium
AAGGCAATAGATGCGGAACATCCGCTCCATCGGCAGCGGCGGGCGTCCGCCTGCTGGGTTCTGCTTCGGATAATGTGGCTCGATCAGCGCAAGCAGTCGATTCCACGGCATCACCTGATCCATCTCCGCCAGAAACCGCGCGCGCTTGGTCGTCTTGCCTTTGTCAAAATACCCTGCCATCGAAAACGATTCCTGTTTCATTCGCGCCCCCTGCATCATCGTCAGTATCATCGCTTAACGTACGGTGATCACTTTACGATGACGAATGACGGGGGTTTTTCAGAGATTCCTTAGGCGCGTCGCAGCCAGCGCAATTGGCCGTACTTCGCCTCGAGCGCCTTGCCTGCCTCGGTCGGCACGGCGTGCTGGTGCGTCTCGTCGTAGTACTCGACACGATCTACGGGGTCGGCGGCATTGGGCTCGAGATTCACGGCATAGAGTTGTTTTAGGTAAGGAGAGGCGGCGATCGCATCCACTCCGCGCTCCGTACACAAATTGAACCGGAGGTAGAGCCAGCGCAGCCGCGCGGCGTGCGGCGACGCACCGAGTGCGATCACGTCGTCGTCGGTGACACCCTGTTCGTCGAGGTCGAGCCATTCGATGGTGGCGAGCAACGGTGATCGCACGACTTCGCCAACACGCCCCTTGGCTGCCCGCACGCGCAGCCGCCGGAGCGGCGCCGCGGCAAAAAGCTCGGCGCCGCGCACGAGCAGTGTTGCCGCATCGATGGTGATCTGCGCGGGGAATCCGCCGCCAAATGCGATGTCGCGCGCGCCAAGCTCGCTCAGGCGGGCGCTCCATTCGGGGTGCGAGCGGATGAGATCCATGGCGCTGCTGTCGGCATCGTCATCGATGGCGGTGAGCTGGAGCCGGATCAGGGTCGCGCGCGCATCGTTGCGATGCTCGGCGAGCGCGGCGAATTCCAGGCGCAGGCCCACGTCGCTTGGCGTCGCGATGATCCTGGTGAGTAGCGCTTCCTCTTCGGCGCTCGGTGGCGCCGACGGTGGCGCGGGCGGCGCGGCATCAAGCGCGTCTTCCTTGAGTTGGATGAAATCATCGACGTCGCGGACGAGCCCGTTGAGTTCGCGATAGCCGCCGGGCGTCGCCGGAGTCAGATTCAACGTCAGACGGATCTGATCGGCAACGTTGTCCGCGAGGTCGATGACGAGCGGCAGTCCCGTGGCGGTCAGGTCTGCCGTCAACTGATCGGCGCTGGCCTTGAGAGTGTTGGCCTGCTGCTCCGCCTGCGTCCGCAGGCCGGCGTCGTCGGGCGAGGCGCAACGCAGGTGCGCGATTTGGGCGGTCAAGTTGGCCGTGATCGCGACACGCCGGGCGGTCTCACCGGCCTTCCACGCCGCTTGAAGCACGGGCGCTGTCAGCAGCGCCCGGATGCGCTCGGCCTCGAGCGGCAGGGCGAGGCCGTGCTTGCCCGCAAGCTCCGCGAGGCGCTTGTCGGTCTCGGCGAAGATCGAGTCCCCGACCTTCAGGGCCTTGCGCGCGAACTCAATCGCGTGTTTGAGTTCGGTCTCTGTTGTCGCGGCATTGCGCTCGACCAAATCCTTGCGGGCGGCATGCGCGAGCCGGTGCGCGGGAAGATAGGCAAGCAGGTATGCAGTGCCGGGCGATAGCATGCGCCGATTATACGGCGACTGCCCGGCTAAGCGCGCGATTGAATACACGCATGGAACAGTCCATGCGGCCGCCATCATCCGGCGCCGGCGAGCTTCTTGAGGACATCGAGACTCGCGGCGGTCTTGCGCGATCCGGGTACGACGTGCGAATTTGGATGGGCCGCGCGAAGCATCTCGTCGAGCGCGGCGCTCGGCTTGAGGCCGTGCTTTCTGGCGTTGTGCAGCATCCGTATCCATGGTGCGGCGAGGTTCTGAGCAGCGGGACTCGCGCGGGCGGCTGCCTGCCAGCCGGCGGCGGCGTCCTCGTCGTTGGCATAGATGTAGCCCATGAGCTCGCCCTGATTCGTCGCGAGCGTGATGTGCTCGACAGGTCCGTTGGTACGCGATGCGTAGCGCGGCGGCCCGGAGACTTGGCGCAGCTCCAGATCCTCGGTCATGTAACCGGGAATATAGCCGCGGTGGCGGTCTCCACTCATGTCTCTATTCTATCCGGTAGATTTTTTTGATGTGCAAGTGGAATGCGTAGTGCCATGCTACTCGCGCTCGAAGCGCAGACACTGAATGGCTTCCGCTATATGCGCACTGGAAATTTTATACATGTCGGTACGATCGGCGATGGTGCGCGCCACCTTGAGGATGCGGTGGTAGGCGCGCGCTGACAGCCCCATGCGGCTGATCGCCTGCTTCAACAACGTCTCACCTTTGTCGTCGGGCGCACGGTGTTTGTCGATGTCGCGCGTGGCAAGCATATGGTTTGGTTCGCTCTGCGGCGTCAAATCCTCCTGTGGCAGCGCCGGCACTTCGACCTGCAAATCGATGCTGTCCAGCAGCGGCCCCGAGATGAGTGAGCGATAACGCGCTACCTGATCGGGCGTGCACCGACACTTCCCAGAATGATGAACGGTCGTAGGCGCGAAAGTCGCCTCGAACGACCGCTTGCTAATTCAGGGTATAGCCGTACCCTATCCCAAACTGTCATCTGCCACAGTCCGCTGTCGGGTAGCCCTGTCGGAAGTGGTTAACAGGGGGGGGGCCGAGTCGTATCTTCCCAAATGGGTAGTCGCCGTGTTCATGCAATCAGTACAGGGTTTCCACCTCGCTGGCGAGGCGGTAGCCCGCGCCGCGTTCGGTGATTATCAGTAGCGGATTGGCCGAATCGGCCTCGATCTTTAGTCGCAATCTGCGAATCTGCACATCAATGGCGCGATCGTAGACCTCCGTTTCATGATGCATGGTATTCACATATTAATCAAGTACTTAGGAGATTTCGTCTAATATTTCGCTCGATTATGCAGCCGGATTGTCACTGGTAGCCGCCGGTTTCGTCGGATTGATATTAGACGAGATTACTCAACCCACCCCATCAGGTTACCGCTGTGAAAAGGGCGTCGATTCTCTTTATGAAAAATTGATTTTCCTGCCCAAATCCTGCCCAACTTTAAAATCGATTTGCGTCGCCGTAATCGATACGTGCCAAATCTCTCACGAAATGGACGATAGATTTTCTTCCAATCTCCGCCTCGGTCTGAAAAGGCATTCCCTGCTTTAGCAACACGATAAACCGAGATTTCCCATTAGCTCGAGTTTCTAATGGAAGCCATTAGCGGAAGTAATTGATTCGTAAGCGTTTCAGGGTAGGCGCGGGGTAGAATTTGTTATCGCCATTTGAGTACGGGGGAATGATGGAATTTGACCTTCGTTTTTCTGACAAGGAAATCACAGCCTGGGGCGGGATGGCAGTGATGAAACGGATGTTGGAGCACCTGAAGTTTGATGCGGCACTGATGGCGTGTGGCTTACCCCAACCGGGCAGCAATCGCGGTTATCGGCCGGAACAACTCATCACCCAATTCATGCTCTCGGTGTGGTGTGGCGCGAACCGCTTTGAGCACGGTGAAGTCACGCGACATGATCCGGTCCTAAAACGCTTATTTGGCTTTAAGCGTATGGCCAACTTCAAAGCGGTGATGCGGCTCTTCAACAAGTTCAGCCAAAGCACCAATGAGTCGGTGATGGACTCGCTGTATGGATGGATGTTTGGTCAAA
>VFLF01000134.1 GCA_009885185.1 Nitrosomonadales bacterium
AGGTTGAGCGCCTGGTTTTCCCAACCGAGTGCGTCGAACCATGCCTGGTCCACAACCAGGATCAAGCCGAGGTTGTCCGACTCGTTGGCATCGCCATCCGTGTTGCCGTCGGCCGTGGCTTCGGCCAAAGTCTTGAAACTGGTATCCGTCCAGTAGTAGAAACCCTTAACAACACCTCCATCCTTGATCGGCCGGCTGATCCAGCCGTAGTAGGTCTGGCCGCCGATAACCACGCTGATCACGGCGACGTCATTGCCGCTGAACAATGCCGCGACATTGCCGTCATCGATGACTACCCCTTCGCCGCTACCGAGCGCGGTGAACGCGAAGTCGTGGACGTTCGATTCCTTTCCCGCGGGCGTGGTTGCCGCATTGACGAGGTACGCTGTCCGAATTTGCAGTGATGCCATAAGTGCTCCAGTTTTTTGTCGCGGTGCGGGCACCCCGCCAACCCGCTCTCCTTTTGCGGCCTGCAGACAAAACCTTGATGTTTGTCAATGCGCGATGACCGGTTGTCTTTAATGGATAAGCAAAATTTTGATACACATCAATGTGCAATCCGTTTATTATGTTACGGAGGCTTGAAGTATGAAACATTTCTGCAAGGTTTGCTCGATGTTTGTTAAAAATGAGAAGTTGTTGGCTGGAAGGGCTCCTGAGTTGACTAATGGTGAGCAGCACAACGCTTCCTGCCTGCATGTACTATTTGCACGTTCGAAAACAACAAGAGGTTAGTCAAATGGTTTTCATAGTGGTGAGCGAATCCTTGATCAGATTGAAATGGCTTGCCTTGACACCGGCGCTGGTCACCGCGCTTGCGCTTCCCTTCAGCGCGGCGGCACAGCCAGCGCAGGCGGCGAATTACGCGGGAGTTCACCTGGGTCAGAACAATCTGAACAATTGGCCTGCGGAGGTGAACTTCGGCGGGGTCATTGCCCAAGGGCGTTTGGCGTTGGATGACGGTGTGCACGGGGGGCTGCTGGTCGGGCGCCAGACCGATAACGCCCGATTCGAAGTCGAGTACCAACACGGTCGCATCGATGTTTCGTCGGTGCAGCTCGGACCGGTCACCCAGGCCGCGCAAGCGCGCGGCAGATATCAGGTGCTCATGCTCAATGCGTATCGCACCTTCGCCCTGCTTCCCAGCCTTAGCGCCTACGTTGGTGCCGGGCTCGGCTGGAGCTCGGTCAAACTGCCGCGCCTGCCGCCCATCAATGGCTGTAACTGCTTTCCAGCCGCCTCCCAGAAAGGCGCGGCGTTTCAGGCGCGTGTTGGTGCCGAATACCTGCTGGCACCCGGCCATGGCCTCTTCTTGCAATACACTGCCCTGCGACTCCCCGGTCCCGATTTCGGCGGCGTGCCCTCAGTGGACTATTCGCGCCGAACCTTGGGCGCCATTACCGCGGGGTATCGAGCCAGTTTCTAAAGTCGTGCCGCGCGGGCGCCGAACGAGCCGTTTGACAGGCATTCAGGCTCGCCGGCATTTAGAGAATAGAGGCCGCAACGCCTGCGGCAGCCACGACAATGAAGGCCTGCAATGCCTGCAGGCCTTTCTTCTTTCTGATGAACCTGCCCTGGCTCGACCCCGGCGATCCTTTCCCAGACCCTTCGCAGGCCTGGAATGCCAGAAACCCCGCACCTGGCCTGCTGGCGGCCGGCGGCGCGCTGGACATCGACAGCCTGCACCGTGCGTACTCGTGGGGCATCTTCCCCTGGTTCAGCGACGGCCAGCCCATTCTGTGGTGGAGCACCGACCCGCGTATGGTACTGTTCACTAACGAGTTCAAACTGCACCGCTCCTTACGCAAGACGCTCTCCCGGCTCCTGGCCGACCTCCGCCTCGAGCTGCGCATGGACTTCGGCTTCGATGACGTTATTCATGCCTGCTCTGGCAGCCGCAGAGCGGGGCAATCGGGCACCTGGATCGTCCCGCAAATGGTGCGCGGCTATCAGGCGTTTCACCGTGCGGGTTACGCGCACAGCGTCGAGACATGGATCGATGGCCGCCTCGAGGGTGGCCTGTACTGCGTCGCGCTCGGGAAGGCTGTGTTCGGCGAGTCCATGTTCACGCAAATCCCCGACGCATCCAAGATCGCGCTGGCGGGGCTGGTCGTGTTCTGCCGGCACTGGGGCATCCCGCAGATCGATTGCCAACAGAATACCCAGCATCTGGCGTCGCTGGGCGCGCGCGAAATCGCACGGGCCGATTTTGTGGCGCAAGTCGCACAAAACGCGCAAAAACCGGCGCCGGCATGGCGGTTCGACCCCGTATACTGGAACGAACTTCTGCCGTCCCGGCCCGCAGCGTGACACACCTCAAGGATCTCCCGCTACAGACCCTGCAGTTTTATGCCACGGCCCCTTACCCGTGCAGCTACCTGCCGGGGAAACAGGCCCGCTCGCAGGTCGCCACCCCCAGCCACCTGATCCATAACGACGCATACTCCGACCTTGTGACCAGCGGCTTCCGCCGCAGCGGCATGTTCACGTACCGGCCGTACTGCGACGGTTGCCGTGCCTGCGTGCCGCTTCGAGTGCTGAGCGATCGCTTTCGCCCCGACCGCAGCCAGCGTCGGGCCTGGGAGCGGCACCAGAACCTGCAAGCCCGCGTGCTCAAGCTTTGTTTCGTGCCGGAGCACTATCACCTCTACCTTCGCTACCAGACCGGCCGCCATGCCGGCGGTGGCATGGACCACGACAGTATCGACCAGTACACGCAGTTCCTGTTGCAAAGCCGTGTCAATTCGCGACTGGTGGAGTTCAGGGCAACCCAGCCCGACGGAACCGCAGGCGCGCTGCGCATGGTGTCGATCCTGGACGTGCTCAACGATGGAATCTCGGCGGTATATACGTTCTACGAGCCCGATGCCACCGCCAGCTATGGCACTTACAGCGTGTTGTGGCAG
>VFLF01000086.1 GCA_009885185.1 Nitrosomonadales bacterium
CACGCCTATGCTTTTGCCGATCCAGTTGGCCTGCATGGTCTTCACGCGCTCCGGCCAACCGGGCAGTTTGTCGAGGTCGGCCAGCAGTTCTTCGGCAAGCTGGGTGATGCCGAGGTAATAGCCGGGAATCTCGCGTTTCTCGACGATGGCGCCGGTGCGCCAGCCGCGCCCGTCTATTACTTGTTCATTGGCGAGCACGGTCTGGTCCACCGGGTCCCAGTTCACCACCTGCGTCTTTTTGTAGGCGATGCCTTTTTCCAGCATGCGCAAAAACAGCCATTGGTTCCAGCGGTAATACTCTGGCTTGCACGTCGCGAGTTCGCGGCTCCAGTCGATGGCGAAGCCGAGCGACTGCAACTGCTTTTTCATGTAGGCGATGTTGTCGTAGGTCCATTTCGCCGGCGGCACGCCGTTGGCCATGGCGGCATTTTCGGCGGGCAGGCCGAAGGCGTCCCAGCCCATCGGCTGCATGATGTTATAACCCTTCATGCGGTGGTGGCGCGTCAGCACATCGCCGATGGTGTAGTTGCGCACGTGGCCCATGTGCAGCTTGCCCGACGGATACGGAAACATCGACAGGCAGTAATATTTGGGTTTACCGGGCGACTCAACCGCTTGGAACGCTTTTGCGTTATCCCAATAGGCCTGCGCGTCGCGCTCGATGATTTGCGGATTGTATTTTTGCTGCATGATGCGCGGGGGTGGCGGGGTGAGTTGCGGAAAGAATTGCTGAAAACGTGAATAACGTCATGATTATACCCGCAAGCCATTGGTCGCCTTTGGTAGTGTATCTGCTGCTGAATCTGTTGACGCAATGACGAGGAGTGTCCGATGGTGAGATTTCTGGCGTGTGTGCTGGCGGCCTTGTGTGTAATACCCGCGATGCCCGCGATGGCGCGTAATTTGACGGTTGAAGGCGTGGTGTCGCCGGCATGGGTGGAGCGTGCCGGTAAGCGCGAACCGTTGACCGTGGGCATGCGGCTCAGCGACAAGGATCGCATCATCACCGGCGAACGCGCGCGCGTGATGTTGCGCATGTCCGAAGGCAGCGCGGTCAAGCTGGGCGAAAATGCGACGCTGGGCCTCGATCAACTGACGGAAAAAAAGGCCGCGGATAACAGTCCGCTGGTGGGCGCCACGCTGGATGTGGTGAAAGGCGCGTTTCGTTTCACCACCGGCGTGTTCGGTAAGCCGAGTGCGGCGCGCGATGTGAACGTGAAAATTTCCACCATCACCGCGGGCATCCGTGGCACCGACGTGTGGGGCCGTTCCACTGACGAGCAGGACCTGGTGTGTTTGCTGGAGGGGCGTATATCGGTACGCCATGTGAAGCAGGAATTCGTCATGAACGAGCCGCTGCAATTTTTTATCGCGCCGCGCAGGGGAACGCCCAAGCCCGTGGGCAGGGTGCCGCAAAAGCAGATCGAGGAGTGGGTGCGGGAAACCGAAATTACCGAAGGGCAGGGTGCGACGCGCGCCGGCGGCCGGTTGCGCGTGGAAGTGGCGCGCTTCGCCGATCAGTATCAGGCGAGCGAACTGCAGGCGCGGTTGCGCGCCGAGGGTTATCCGGCGGTGATAGACCCGGCGCCCGGCGGTCGGTTCGCGGTGTGCGTGATGGACATCGCCAATGCGAAGGACCGCGACGCGCTGGCGGCGCAAATAAAGGCGTTGCTCGGCGGCTCTCAGTTGCCGCAATCCGCGCCGGCAAGCCCGCCCGCTCCCAAAGCGTATTAACCCGGCTGCCGTATAATCAGGCGCAACTTTCCCCTTGCGCTTGATGACCCCTGCTTTTCTTACCGGCTTAAACGAACCCCAGCTCGAAGCGGTGACGCTGCCCCACCAGTCGTCGCTGATTCTCGCGGGCGCGGGCAGCGGCAAAACGCGCGTGTTGACCACGCGCATCGCGTGGCTGGTTCGCACCGGGCAGGCCAGTCCGCTGGGATTGATCGCGGTGACGTTCACCAACAAGGCGGCGAAGGAAATGCTCACGCGCATTTCCGCCATGCTGCCGATCAACACCCGCGGCATGTGGGTGGGCACTTTCCACGGTCTGTGCAACCGCATGCTGCGCACGCATTACCGCGAAGCGAATCTGCCGCAGTTGTTTCAGATACTCGACAGTCAGGATCAGCTCGCGCTTATCAAGCGCCTGATGAAGCAGATGAATATTGACGACGAGCGCTATCCGCCGCGCCAGGCGCAGTGGTTTATCAATGCGGCCAAGGACGAGGGCCGGCGACCCAAGGAGGTGGAGCCGCACGACGAATTTACCCGCCGCATGACCGAGTTTTACGCTGCCTACGACACGCAGTGCCAGCGCGAGGGCGTGGTCGATTTTGCCGAGTTGCTGCTGCGATCCTACGAACTGCTGGCGCGCAACGAGGTGCTGTGCGAGCATTACCGCGCGCGCTTCAAGCACATCCTTGTCGATGAGTTTCAGGATACCAATCGTTTGCAATACCGCTGGCTGCAGCAACTGTGCGGGGCGGAAAGCTGCATCTTCGCGGTGGGCGACGACGATCAGTCGATCTACGCGTTTCGCGGCGCGTCCAGCGCCAACATGCAGGATTTGCAAAAAGATTTTCATATCGAGCGCGTCATCAAGCTCGAACAGAACTATCGTTCGCACGGCGCCATCCTCGACGCCGCGAACGCGCTGATTCGGCACAACCGGCGGCGCCTGGGCAAAAACCTGTGGACCTCCGAAGGCAAGGGCGAGCCGCTGCGGGTATACGAAGCGGCGACCGATCTGGAAGAAGCTGCGTTCATCGTCGAAGAAGTGAAAGCCTTGCGCAATGACGGCGTGGCGCTGGGCCACATGGCGGTAGTGTACCGCTCCAACGCGCAATCGCGGGTGATCGAACATGCGTTGTTCAATGCCTCGGTGCCGTACCGCGTGTATGGCGGCCTGCGCTTTTTCGAGCGGCAGGAAATCAAGCACGCGCTGGCGTATTTGCGGCTGGTGGCGCAATCCGACGACGACGGCGCGCTGCTGCGGGTGATTAACTTGCCCACGCGCGGTATCGGTGCGCGCAGTCTGGAGCAGGTGCAGGTGATAGCGCGCGAGCGCGGCATCAGCCTGTGGGACGCGGCGTGTGCCAACACACTGTCGGGCAAGGCCGCGTCGAGTATCGGCGCATTTGTCGGGCTGATTGAAAAAATGCGCGCGGCCACGCACGGCCTGCCGCTGCCGGAGACCATTGAGCACGTGATCGAACACAGCGGTCTTTATAGCCATTATCAAAACGAAAAAGAAGGCGCGGACCGGCTGGAAAACCTGGCTGAATTGATTAATGCCGCAACGGCGTTTGTCGCCGAGAACGACGTGCTGGTGATGGGTGACCCGGCGGAGTCGTCGCCGGGCATGCCGCCCGGCGTGTCGCCTGCCGCCACCGCCACCGATGACATATTGGCGTCTTTCCTGTCGCACGCCGCGCTGGAAGCCGGCGAGCATCAGGCCATCGCCGGCGCCGACGCGCTGCAAATGATGACCGTGCATTCCGCCAAGGGGCTGGAATTTCACGCGGTGTTCATCAGCGGCATGGAGGAGGGCCTGTTCCCGCATGAAAACAGCCTGAACGAGGACGATGGGCTCGAAGAAGAGCGCCGGCTGATGTACGTGGCGCTCACGCGGGCGCGGCGGCGGCTTTATCTGTCACTGGCGCAAAGCCGCATGCTGCACGGACAGATGCGCTACAACGTGCCGTCGCGATTTTTTAACGAAATTCCAGAGGTGCTGCTCCAGCGCATGAACGCGCGTCCGCGGTATCGCGAGGCGTCCCCGACGAGCGGGGACTATGCGGCTATTGTTCATACGTCGCTGCATGTCCCCCAATCCGCGTCACCGTGGCGGATCGGGCAAAGCGTGATGCATGCCAAATTCGGCGCCGGAGTGATCGTCAGTGCCGAAGGCCGCGGCGCTGAAGCGCGCGTGCAGGTGAATTTTCGCGAGCACGGCTTGAAGTGGCTGGTGCTGGAATTCGCGAATCTGGCCGCGGCGTAGCCACCCTCCCCGGGCTTAAGCGGGGTCGGAAGGCGGGGGCGTGATGTCCGTGGCGGCCTTGGGTTCGCCGCTGTCGGTGATGTCGAAAATATTGGTGTAGCAGGCGTAGATGGTGGGAATGATCACCGGCGCCAGCAGCCACAATCCCAGATCCATTGTGCGCGCCACCATGGCAATCGGCGTCGCCAGCATCAGGGCCGTGAACAGTACCGCGAAGTACAGCATGAATGCGGCTAGGTTGCGCCAGCACGCGACGAGGCTGTGCTGCATGGCGGCCAGCGGTTTGAGGTTGTTGAAATAGACCAGCAGCGGCGCGAACCATAGCGCCAGCATCAGCGGTATCGACAGCGCCCAGCCCAGCAGGATGCTGTAAGTCGCCTTCGAGGCCGCGGCGCGGATTTCATGCACGTTTTCTGGCGTGACCTTGTTTTGCGCGGTGAATTTCATCACTGCCGTGATCGCTTCGCCGCCGAGGCCGGTGATGATCATCATCACCAACAGGTTGCCGGCCAGCGATATGCCGCCGAGTGTCACCAGCGCGCTGGTGTTGCGCACAAAACCCGACAACAGATAACCGAACGCCAGCGGCTTGCCGTATTCGAGCGCGCGGCAGCCTTCCATCAGGCCCACCAGCAGCACGGGAAAGAGCAATACCACCGCCAGACCCAGATACGGAATCAACAGGATGAATTTGATGGCGACGAACAACAGCCCCACCATGATCATCCATTGCAGGGGGCTTTTCTGGAACAGCGCGACGCCCTGCTTGATCCATTGCCAGCCTTGGCCGGACTTGACGGTGCGAATTTCCATGATGGCGTTTATCGATGCGGGCGCTTATTCTATCGCCGATCCGCGTTTGTCACCGGGGTAGCGGCGGCAGTGCGTGGGCGTGCGCCACGTGCGATGCCAGCATGCGCGCGAAATGACCAGGATCCTTGGCGTGGGTGAGCTCGCCCGCGCGCGGCAGGTGCAGGTCATACAGCCGCGACACCCAAAAACGCAGCGCGCCGGCACGCAGCAACATGGGCCATGCGCCACGCTCGGCGGCAGTGAAAGGCCGTTCGGCATGATAAGCCGACAGCAGCGCTTGTGTACGCGCCGGGTCGAGGCGGCTGTCGGGCTGCATGCACCAGTCGTTGGCGGCAATCGCTACGTCGTAGAGCAACAGATCGGTGCAGGCAAAATAAAAATCGATCACACCGGCGACTTTACCCTGGTGAAACAAAATGTTGTCGCGGAACAGGTCGGCGTGGATCGCGCCGCGCGGCAAGTCGGGCAGGTCATCAAAGCGCTGCGCGTCCTGTGCGCGCACCTCGCCGTCGAGCAGCGCGGCGGCGTCGGCGTCGAGAAATGGCACTATGTTCGGCATCGCCGCCTTCCACCATGCCGGCCCGCGCGGATTGTTCATGCGGCCCGTGTAGCTTTGCCCGGCGAGGTGTATGCGCGCCAGCACCTGGCCCACTTTTGCGCAATCGGCGGCGGCGGGGTTCACCAGATCCTTGCCGGTCAGGCGCGACACCAAACTCGCCGGTTTGCCGTTCAGTTCGCCGAGGTAACCGCCGTGGTTGTCGGCGACCGGCGCGGGGCAGGGCACGCCGCGCGCCGCGAGGTGCGCCATCAGGTTCAGGTAAAACGGCAGATCCCGCGCTGTGAGTTTTTCAAACAACGTGAGGACGTAGCTCCCCTCGGTGGTGGTGACGAAATAATTGGTGTTTTCAATACCGGCGGCAATGCCCTGCAGGTCGGTCAGGGAACCGACCGCATAATTGCCGAGCCAGACGCGCAATTGTTCCGGCGTTACCGTGGTGAAGACTGACATTGCTATAGCGTACCGTGTTCAGCAAACGGCGTACAGCAAAAAGCGCGGTAGTGTGCCGCGCTTTTTTGCGATGGTCGCCGAGATGCTTTTAGAAGCTGTGGATCACCCACATCGGCGGGCGCAGACCGGTATCCTGCGGGTGCTGGCGGGTGAATTTGCCGTCGCCCTGTTGATCGATCATGTAGTACGGTGTGCCGCCGCCCGCGGGCGTGACCTTGATCATGTAGAGACGGCCGCCGATGCGGTGCTCTTCCACTGTCTCTTGGCCGCGCTGACGGATGGTGATTTGCGGCTCCAGCGCCGGGTCGAGTTCGAAGCCCTTGGGTGGCGGCGGCGGTTCCGGCACCGGCTGCAGATTGGGCGGGCGGTTTTGCGCCGCCACGGGCAGGGCTGCGCTGAGCAGCAGGGCGGCGAGTAGTGGGGCAAGTAAGGTGGTGATGGGGGCACGCATAAGGTATCCTCGTTTCAAATTCTATTATCTGCTTTTCGCCGCCAATTTGAAAGCGGCGGCGTTTTTTTTGATACCTCACATTTGCCTGATTTCATGATGAAAACCCTGTTGCTGGTGGACGGCTCGTCCTATCTTTACCGCGCGTTTCACGCCATGCCCGACTTGCGCAGCAAGCGCGGCGCGCCCACCGGGGCAATATATGGCGTGCTCAACATGCTGCGCCGTCTGCACAAGGATTACCCCTCGGCGCTATCCGCCTGCGTGTTTGACGCCAAGGGCAAGACCTTTCGCGACGACGTTTACCCGGAATACAAGGCCAACCGCCCGCCGATGCCCGATGATCTGGTAGCGCAGATACCGCCGCTGCACGAGGCGATTGCCGCGATGGGCTGGCCGCTCCTGATCGTCGACGGCGTGGAGGCCGATGACGTGATCGGCACGCTGGCGCACGCCGGCGAGCGCGCGGGAATGAAGGTGGTGATTTCCACTGGCGACAAGGACATCACGCAACTGGTGACGCCGCAGGTCACGCTGGTCAACACCATGACCAACGAGCTGCTGGACGAAGTGGGGGTGGCGCAAAAATTCGGTGTGCCGCCCGAACGCATCATCGACTACCTGTCGCTGATCGGCGACACGGTGGACAACGTGCCGGGCGTATCCAAAGTCGGGCCGAAGACCGCGGTGAAGTGGCTCACGCAATACGGCACGTTGGATAACGTGGTGGCGCACGCGGGCGAGATCGACGGCGTGGTCGGCGAAAATTTACGCAAGGCGCTCGACTGGCTGCCCACCGCGCGCGGCCTGCTCACCATCAAATGCGACGTGCCGCTGCCGGTGAAGCTGGAAGAACTCGATCTGAAACCGCAGGACACGCCAAAGCTGCTGA
>VFLF01000788.1 GCA_009885185.1 Nitrosomonadales bacterium
CCGACGCCACGATCAATTACGGCAAAGAAGACTTGCGCGAAGCGATCAAGGCACTTACCGGTGGCAAAGGCCCGGACGTCATCTACGACCCGGTGGGCGGCGACTATACCGAACCCGCCTTTCGCTCCATCGCACGGCGCGGGCGCTATCTGATGATTGGTTTTGCCGCCGGACCCATACCGAGCCTGCCCCTGAATCTGCCCTTGCTCAAGGGAGCCTCGATCGTCGGCGTCTTCTGGGGTGAATTCGCCAGACACGAACCCAAGGCAAACGCGGCCATGATGCTCGAACTGATGAAGATGTATGGGCAAGGCAAGATCAAACCGGTGATCGACCGTACCATGCCGATGGCCGAACTCAAGGCCGCCCTTGCCCACATGGGATCGAGGGGTGTCATGGGGAAATTGGTCATGGTGAACTGACGCATCCCCCGTCAGGCTAACGGCGCCTTGCGCGCCCTCACCGCTACGCCATGCCAATCAACAGGTCAAGGGCGCCGGTGCCGATCCGAAAACCTCTGGCGGGCATCATTGCGTTCGATATCGCGCCGACAATGACCGCCGCCACAACACCGCAGACAAGAATCGTCACCGTATAGGCCACCGTCTTTTCCTGCGGGCACTTCATCAACTCGGGCAGGCCCGTATAGATGAGGTAAATTGAATAGAGCGAGGCCACCATACCCAACACGGCCAGCGTCGGTATCAGCGAGAAAATGCCACCCAGAAAACCCGCGGTGCTGCCGTAGGCCATCAGTTTGAAGGCATTGAGTTGATTCTTGGTGCCGCCAAAGGTCGGCGCCAGGGCGTCGACCACCAAAGCCAGGACAAAGACCATGGCCAGCGATACCACGTAGGTCACCACCATGTTGACTAACCCGGAAAGCAGGGGTACGCGCATGCTCACGCCAAAGAAGCCTGCGCCGACGAGCGACATCCCGATAAAGCCGGCAACGGCGGGAATCGCCGCGAGGTAGATCAGGTAGTTCGTATAGATCGATGCCGTATCAGCTTGCTCCTGGGCAATGGCCGGCCAGGTCTCCTTGGGTTTGACCAGAATGTCCTGGATGCGTTGAACGAGGTTCACGATGTCTTTCTCCTTGTTGGTTGGTTTCAGTCCTTGTCACGCGCTTTGCACCGCCGCGGTGACCTTTCGGATGCATCGATGACCCGGCCGCGTGGCCAGCGGAATTATGCTGCGCAACTGCCACGGTTGCCAACCCCTTTCAACGTCGCCCAACGGACCATGAAGCGGTTGCGGCCACCACCGTGCGCGCAAAGCGCAACGTCCCTCGATCACTCAGGGATCCTGGTGATCAATTAAAATTCACCGCTTTCACCATTTCGCCGAAAAACCAACATGACACACGTCGTCACCGAACCCTGTATCAAGTGCAAGTACACCGATTGCGTTGATGTGTGCCCCGTGGATTGCTTCCGCGAAGGCCCCAATATGCTGGTGATCGACCCCGATGAGTGCATCGATTGCACCCTGTGCGTCGCCGAATGTCCCGTCGAAGCGATTTTTGCCGAGGACGACGTGCCCGATGACCAAAAATCCTATACCGCGCTGAACGCCGAACTGGCGAAAGTGTGGAAGCCCATCATCGAGAAAAAACCCGCGCCGGCGGATGCGGATGAATGGGCCAAAGAAAAGAAAAAGTCCCACCTGCTCGAAAAATAATGTCCGGTATCGCGATTTGGTTTTTTTAACCAAGGAGTTTCAAATGAACAAAACGCTGGCAATCGCATTAATGGCCATCCCGGCGATGGCGTTCGCGCAGCAAAAACCGCCTATCGCGCAATACTGGATGAACATCGAAACCGCGTCCGGCATGAGCATCCCCGGCATGAGCGGCGGCATGGCCGGCATGATGGCGGGCATGACCGGCGGTGGGCAGCAGCAAAGCGGCCGCAAGGTGTCGCTGCACCTGGGTTCGCAGCGCCCGGCGGATGCGCCGAGTGCGGCACATGATATTCCCACGGGTATGAGCATGGGGCCGTCGTTGCCGCTGCTCACGCCGCGTGGCGCCGAGCAACGTCAACCCACCGAACGCGAACGCCATGAAAACATGGAGCGCCCCAAGGGCCGCATGCTGATTTATTGGGGCTGCGGCGAAGCCACCCGCGCGGGTCAGCCGGTGGTGATCGATTTCGCGCGCGGCGGACAAATGCCCAACATGGTCGGACGCAATGTCGCCAGCGGCGGCCCGGTGTCCAACCGCACCAATGGCTTATGGCCGAATCAGCAGGACAGCAAGAACGTGCCGGATTCGGCTTCGTTGATAGGCGATCACACCATCCGCGGCAACTACACGCCCGACATCCGCTTTGCGCTTGGCGCGGGGCAGGATTTCATGGAGCGCGTTAATCTGAATACGTCCGCGCGCGGCTCGGGCGCCGTGGCGGTGCGCTGGAATGCACCGTCCACCGCGACCGGTTATTTCGCCACTGCGATGGGCGGCGACGGCAACGATATGGTGATGTGGAGCTCCAGCGACGTGCAGGAGATCGGCGGCGGTTTGATGGATTACATCCCGCCCGCCGAAGTGGCGCGCCTGATCCGCGAAAAAGTGGTGATGCCGGCGCAGACGACGGAGTGTGTCGTGCCCGCCGCAGTCGCCAAGCAAGCGCAGATGTTCAACTTCATCGCCTATGGCCCGGAAGCGAATTTCGGCTTTCCGCCGCGCCCGCAGGATCCGCAGTGGTACGCGAAAGTGCGTTTCAAATCGACCGCATCCACCTTTCTCGGTGAAACAGGTGGGTCGGGCAACCGTCCGCAACGCGCGTCGCCGTCCGCTCCCGCGGGCGCGCCGTCCGGGGATCAGTCGGCGCAGCCCAGCGCGCCCGCCGCGCCGGATCCGATCAAGGATGGTGTCAATATTCTTCGGGGTATCTTCGGGCGATAGCCGCGCCGGGAGGGACATGTTGCGGCATCGTCCCTCTCGCTTCAGGGCGTTGGTCCCATGATGGTTGATCTGCCGCGAGCGCTCGCCGCCGGGGCCGTGGTGGTCACCCCGAACCGCCGTCTCGCGCTGTATCTCAAAAACGCATACGACACCGCGCAGGCCCGCGACGGTAAATCCGTGTGGCACAGCGCCGATGCCTTGCCCTATGGCGCGTTTCTGGAACGCACCTGGCAGGAGCTCGCGCTGGCGGAAAACGGCGCGATGCTGCTCTCGGTGCAGCAGGAAATCGCCTTGTGGGAAACCGTCATCGAGTCGTCGCGGCTGGCGGAGTCGCTGCTGAATCCCGCGATGGCGGCGCGCGCCGCGCGCGATGCCTGGGTCACGCAACATGCGTTTCATCTGGATCACGTGCGCCATCGCGCCGCGCTGGAAAGCGCAGGTGACGATTTTGCCGCGTTCGGTGAATGGCGCAGCGCGTACAGCGAGAAACTGCGTGGCGCGGGTTGGATCGACAGTGCAGGGTTGCCCGATACGATTGCGCAAGCGTTGAAAAACGGCGCGCGGCCCCGTGTGCGGTACATCCTGCGCGCGGGCTACGACGCGTATACGCCGCAGCAACAGCAGTTGTTCGAGGCGTTCGCGCAGGCAGGCTGTGAGATTGACGAGATCAACCAGATCAACGAGATACACGATAAGCAGCGGCGTGATGCGCCGCCCGGTAACGCGACGCGCCACGCCTGTGATGACGCCGAAGCCGAGCTTGTCTACGTCGCCACGCACGTGCGTGCCTTGCTCGCCGCGCACGGTGACGCGCAGCCGCGCTTGCGCATCGGCGTGGTGGCGCCCGACTTGACGGCCCAACGCGCCGCCGTGATGCGCGTGTTTGATGACGTGCTGGAGCCCTCGCGCGTGATCCTGCCGGGTGACCCCGCGCCGCGCCTCGGCAATTGCTCGCTGGGATTGGCGCTAACATCCTATCCTGTTGTTTTTACAGCATTTTTTGTATTAAAGCTGGCGGGCGGCGAAACCACGCTGGAAGAAGCGGGCGTGTTGCTGCGCAGCCCGTACCTGGGTGGCGCGGACAGCGAACTCGCACCGCGCGCGCGGATGGATGCGGCTTTGCGCGCGCGGGGCCGCAAGCGCGTGACGCCCGGCGCCCTGCGTGCGGCGGCGCAGGATCTCGCGCCGCGGCTCGCCGCGCTGCTTGAACCGTGGCTCGCGCTGGCTCGCGATGCGCGCGGCCTGCGCCAGCCGCCATCGGCGTGGAGCGCCACCTTTCTTGCGCTGCTCAAAGGCTTGGGTTGGCCGGGCGAGCGCACGCTCGATTCCGCGGAGCATCAGACATTCGAAAAATTCCGTGACGTGGTGTCGAGCCTGTCGGCGCTGGATCCGTTGCGTCCGCGCCTCACTTTGGGCGAAGCGCTGGGCGTGTTGCGGCGCTCGGCATCCGACACCGTGTTTCAACCCGAGGCCGCGAACGCGCCGGTGCAGATACTCGGCACGCTGGAATCCATCGGGCTCGCGTTCGACGCGTTGTTTGTCACCGGCATGGCGGGCGAGACCTGGCCCGCCGCGCCGCGTCCCAATCCGTTCTTGCCGGTGGCGCTGCAACGCGCGCTCGGCGTGCCGCATGCCGGCGCCGAATGGGAATTGCAATTCGCGCGACGCATGACGACGCAGTGGTCGAATGCCGCGCCCCAGGTTACCTTTACCTGGCCGCAACGCGATGGCGAGCGCGAGCTCACCATCAGCCCGCTGATAGAGCATGTAGGACGTGTAGAACCTCTGCCCGATGCGGCGGCGCTGTTGCGCGATACGCTTTTCGACGCGCGCCGCTTCGAGACGCTGGACGACTGGCGCGCGCCGCCGCTGCCGCACACCGCGGAAGGCATGCGCGTTTCCGGCGGCACGCAGATGTTGCAGAATCAGGCGGCGTGTCCGTTTCGCGCCTATGCCATACACCGCCTCGGCGCAACGGGCCTTGAAGAAGGCGCCGACGGGCTGGATGCGCGCGAGCGCGGCACGCTCGCGCATCAGGCGTTGGCGGCGCTGTGGCGTGATCTGGGTTCGCAGGCAACGCTGCTGGCGCTGGATGACGCGGCGCTGGCGCAAAAAATCGCTCTCGCGGTTAACAGCGCCGTCGAGGCGCTGTGTCAGGAGCGCCCCGACATCATGACCGATGCCTACGCCGCGCTGGAGCGCACGCGACTGGCGGCTTTGCTGGCGCGGCTTGCGACACTGGAAAAATCGCGCGCGCCGTTCGAGGTGGTGGCGTGCGAGCAGGTGCGCGCGCCGGTGATCGGGGGCGTGCAACTGAACGCGCGGCTGGATCGCGTCGATCAACTGGCCGACGGCAGCCAGGTGATACTCGATTACAAAACCGGCTACGCGCACATCGGTGGCTGGCAGGGCGAGCGTCCGGACGAGCCACAGTTGCCGCTGTATGCCGTGGATGCCGGGGCCGAGGTATCCGGCGTGTCATTCGTGCAGTTGCGCGCGCGTGAAGTCACGTTCAAGGGACTGACGCGCGACGAAAAGGTGCTGCCGGATGTCGGCACGCTGGCAGCATCGAAAACGCTGTCGGCGCAAGCCGCCGACTGGCCCGCGCTGCTGGCGTCGTGGCGCAAGGTGCTGGAACAACTGGCACGTGACTATCTCGGGGGCCACGCCGAAGTCGCGCCCAAGCTGTATCCGAAAACCTGCGAGTACTGCGATCTGTCCGCGCTGTGCCGCGTGCGCGAGTTGATGGATCGCGGCGCATCCATCGACGCGGAGGACGCATGAGCGAGCGCGCCACGCCAGCGGAAGCCGATCGCGCCGCACGAACGCGCGCGTTAGATGTAACGCGCTCGTTCATCGTGCAGGCGCCTGCGGGGTCGGGCAAGACGGAGTTGCTGATTCAGCGTTATCTCGCGCTGCTGGCCGGGGTGGAGGCGCCTGAGGAAGTGATTGCGATCACCTTCACGCGCAAGGCAGCGGCCGAGATGCGTAACCGCGTGCTGGCGGCGTTGGCTACCGGGGCGAGCGACACGCCGCCCGACGCGGCGCACGCGCAGGTGACGTGGCGACTCGCGCGCGCGTGCTGCGCGCGTGACGCGGCGCTGGGCTGGGAACTTGCCGCCAATCCCAACCGCCTGCGCATCGACACCATCGATGCGCTGTGTCATGCGCTGGCGCGGCAGATGCCGGTGCTGTCGCGCTTTGGCGCGCGGCCCGAAACCGTGACCGACGCGCGCCCGCTGTACGAAGACGCCGCGCGGCGCACACTCGCCTTGCTCGAATCCAAAGGCGATGACGCGCGGCACGTCGCCAGCCTGCTGCCGCACCTGGACAACAACATCTCTCAAGCGATAGCGCTCATCGCCGGCATGCTCTCCAAGCGCGATCAATGGATACGTCACGTCGCCGCGCGCCTGCCGCCGGATGAACGCCGCGCGCAACTCGAGGCCGCGCTGGCGAACGAAATCGAGCAATCGCTGGAGCGGCTGGTGGAATTGATGCCCGCCGCGCTGCATGACGAGCTGGCGGCGCTGCTGCGCCACGCCTGTGACAACCTCGCGGCGGCGGACATCGCTTCGCCGATACGCGCGTGCGAGGGACTGACCGAGCTGCCCGGCGCGGATGCCGCCAGCCTCGATGCTTGGCGCGGCGTGGCCGAACTCGTGCTGATCAAGGAAGGCGCGCTGCGCAAACAGGTGAACAAAAACACCGGCTTTCCGCCCGGCACGGCAAAGGCGGAAAAGGCCGCGGCCAGCGCCGCCAAGGCGCGCCACGCCGCGCTGACGGCCGAGCTTGCGCCGCATCGCACGTTCGTGGAGACGCTGCATTTCACCCGCGCGCTGCCGCCCGCGGCGTACACGGATGCGCAGTGGCGCGCGGTGGAGGCCCTGGCTGCGCTGCTGCCGCTGGCGGCGGCGAATCTGGAATTGATCTTCGGCGAACGCGGGCAGGCGGATTTCACCGCTGTGTCGCAGGCCGCGCTGCGCGCGCTGGGTGATGAGGATGCGCCGACCGATCTGGCGCTTGCGCTGGATTACCGCATCCGCCATTTGCTGGTCGATGAGTTTCAGGATACTTCGCTGTCGCAGTACGAACTGCTCAGAAAGCTCACCGCCGGTTGGCAGGCGGATGATGGGCGCACGCTGTTCGTGGTGGGTGACCCGATGCAATCGATCTATCGCTTTCGCGAAGCCGAGGTGGGTCTGTATCTGCGCGCGCGCCATGAAGGCATCGGCGCCGTTCCGCTGGCGCCGCTCACGCTGTCGGTGAATTTCCGTTCTCAACGCGGCATTGTGGCGTGGGTGAACCGCGCGTTCGCGGCGGTGATGCCCGATGCCGAAGACCTCGCCAGCGGCGCGGTGCCTTACGTACCTTGCGTGCCGTCGCCGTCACATTCAGCCGCCGCTGACGAGGATGGTGTCGATGGTGCCGATGGTGCTGATGGTGATGACGCGGTACATGTACACGCGCTGGGCAGCTTTGACCGCGCACTCGAAGCGCAGCGCGTGGCTGACATCGTGCAATGGGAGAAATCGGAAAATCCCAATAAAAACATAGTGTTACTAGTTCGAGCGCGAGGGCATCTGCGATTCATCGCGCAAGCCCTGCGCGATGCCGGGCACAGTTTTCAGGCGATTGAAATCGAGCCGCTGGGCCAGCGCGCCGTGGTGCAGGATTTAACCGCGCTCACGCGCGCGCTGTTTCATCCAGCTGATCGCATCGCGTGGCTGGCGCTGCTGCGCGCGCCGTGGTGCGGGCTGACGCTCGCCGATTTGACTGCGCTCGCGGGCGACGATCATCGCGCGGCCGTGTGGACCTTGATGCATGATGAACCGCGCGTGCGCACGCTTTCCGCGGACGGCGCGCAACGCCTGGCCCGCGTGCGCGGCATACTCGCGGCGTTTGTTGCCGCGCGCCGTCGTGAATCGGCCGCGCGCTGGATCGAGGGCGCATGGCTCGCGCTGGGCGGCCCGGCGTGCGTGACGGCGCGCGCCGATCTGCAGGACGCACAGGCGTATTTTCGTCTGCTCGAAACACTTGAAGAAGGCGGCGATATCGTTGACTTCGGCGCGCTCGACGAAAACGTCGCCAAGTTGTTCGCCGCCGCCGACGCCCAGGCCGACGCGCGCCTGCAATTGATGACCATACACAAGGCCAAGGGACTCGAATTCGATGTGGTGATCGTGCCGGGGCTGGGCTACACGCCGCGCCGCAACGACGCGCAACTGCTGGCGTGGCAGGAGCGCCCGCGCGCGCACGGCGAATCCGAGTTGCTGCTCGCACCCATACGCGAAGCGAGCGAGGACGACGATCCGATTTACCGTTATCTCGATGCACTGGAAAAACTGAAAGGCGAGCACGAGGATGCGCGCCTGCTGTACGTGGCGGCGACGCGCGTGAAATCGCGCCTGCACCTGATCGGGCAAATTGACGCCGGCGCGGATGAACCCAAGCCGCGCGCCGGATCGTTGCTGGCGCGGCTGTGGCCGGCGGTGGCGGGCGATTTCGTGGGCGTGCAGGCGCCGGAGAACGCGCAGGTGACACCCGATGCCGCATCGGATGCAACATCGGCCGCGCCGCAATGGATACACCGCCTGCCGCTCGACTGGACGCCGCCGCCCGCGCCCGCGCGGGTGGATGTAGCGCTGCCGGCGCACGACGCCGCGCACGCCAGCGCGCAGGACCAGGTGGAGTTTTCATGGGCCTCTGAAACCGCCAAACATATCGGCACCGTGGTGCATCGCTTTTTGCAGCGTATTGCCGAAGACGGGGTGGCGGCGTGGGACGTAACGCGGGTGCAGGGCTTGCGCGCCGCGTATCAGCGCGAGCTGAAACGCCTGGGTGTGCCGGCCAGCGAAATGGATCACGCGGTGGGGCGCGTGAGTGCCGCGCTGAGCGCGAGTGTTGCCGACACACGCGGGCGCTGGATGCTGGACGCTCACCCGGAGGCGCGCGCCGAGTTGCGATTGACCGGCCTTATCGCTGGTGAAATGACGGATGTGGTGATCGACCGCACCTTTATCGACGAACACGGGGTGCGCTGGATCATCGATTTTAAAACCAGCGTGCATGAGGGCGCCGACCGCGAGGCGTTTCTCGACAACGAGCGCGTGCGTTACGCCGCGCAGTTGCAGCGCTACGGCGCGCTGATGCGCATGGCGGAGGATCGCGAGATACGGCTGGGACTGTATTTTCCGTTGCTCGGCGGCTGGCGCGAGTGGCGGTTCGAGGCGTGAAAAGCGTCATTTGCCACAGAGTTCACAGAGAA
>VFLF01000222.1 GCA_009885185.1 Nitrosomonadales bacterium
CGCCTCGCGTGGCTCGGCCACCTGATGACCAACTGGGCCGGCGATCACGGCTTTCTGTGTGCCATGGATGCCGAGGTGCGCCGCTTTAATCTGGTAGGCGACACCACCTGGTGCCGCGGCACGGTCACCGAAAAATGGCAGGAGAACGGCCGCAATCTGGTGAAATGCGAAATCCGCGCCGAGGATCAGCGCGGCGATGTCACCGCACAAGGCCACGCGACGGTGGAGTTGCCGTCAAAAGCAGGATAACCCCGCGACACGCCGGAGCGAACCATGCCGATCACCGAATCCGATGGCTATTACGAAGCCTACTGGCCGCGCGGCCCGCGTCAGGCGAAGATAAAACCGCTCGCCAAACGGCTGGACACACTGGCCGGCAAGAAGATCGCTTTTCTGTGGGATTTTCTGTTTCGCGGCGACGAAATTTTCAACACCATGGCCGAGATCTTTACCGCGCGTTACCCCGGCGTGACGTTTGTCGACTGGCGTGAGTTCGGCAACATCCACGGCACCGATGAACGCAAAGTGGTCGCCGCGCTGCCGGAAAAATTCAAGGCGCTGGGTGTGGATGCCGCGATCTCCGGGCTGGGTTGTTGAGGCAGTTGCACGCCCGCCGTGTTGCGGGCCAGTGCAGTGTGCGAGTTGGCGGGAATACCGACGTCCACGCTGGTGTGCGAAGGGTTCATCACGCAGAGCCATGCGTGCAGCCTTGGGCTGGGGATGCCGAACCTCCCCGTGGCCATTATCCCAAGTCACCCAAATGTCCTTAATAAACAAATACTTGATGAAAACACCCGCCGTGTAACCGTGGAGCAGGTGTTGGCCAATCTGACGCAAACGCCGGCGGTGGCGGGCCAGCGTGGCGAGCCTGATCCGCAAAGCGTGGTGTTCAAAGGCAGCCACGACGAAGTCAATCAATACTTTTACGACAACGGCTGGAGCGACGGCCTGCCGATCGTGCCGCCGACGCGGCGCAAGATCGATGCGTTCTTGCGCTGCGTCGATCGCGATGCGAATGAAAGTCTGGGCACGCTGCTGCCGGAAAATCGCGCGGCGACGATCTGGAGCATCGCGGTCAACGGCGTGATGGCCGGCTGCCGCCCGGAATACATGCCGCTGCTGGTGGCGATGGTCGAAGCGATGGCCGATCCGAATTATGGCGTCGAGCACAGCGGCAACACGCCGGGCGCGGAAACGCTGCTGATTCTGAACGGGCCGATAATCAAGGAACTGGGCTTTAACTACACGCAGGGTGCCATGCGCGACGGCTTCATGCCGAATACGTCCATCGGGCGCTTCTGGCGTTTGTATCTGCGCAACGTCGCCGGGTTTCTGCTGCACAAAAATGACAAGGCCACCTACGGCAACACCTGGCGCGTGGTGGTGGCGGAAAACGAAGACGTATTGTCAGGGATCGGCTGGCCAACCGTAGGCACGGACATGGGACATGCGCCCGGACAAAACGCCGTGACGATTGGGCGCTACACCGGCGGCAACGTGGTGATCTCCGTCTCGGGAGACGTGCGCGAACACATGCTGCCGTATCTCGCCGACGCGGTGCAGCGGCAGATTTCGTGGCAGATCATGTTCGCGGTGGCGCAGGGTCTCGGTAAATTGCGCCCGCTGCTGCTGCTCTCTCCCATACTCGCGGAAACGATAGCCAAGGCCGGTTTTTCCAAACAAGACGTGAAGCAATATCTGTTCGATCACGCGCGCATACCGGCCGGCCAGTTCCAGCGCATCCTGCGCGACTGGACGCAAAAGCCGACGTGGGACCTGGCGCTGGAAGTGAGCCTGGGCAAAATCCCCAAGGTGTTTCACCAATCCGACGACCCTGAGCGGTTGGTGCCGCTGGTGTGGAAGCCTGACGATTACATGATCGCCGTCACCGGCGACCCGCTGCGCAACAACGCCTATGTGTTCGCGCATAACGGGCTGCGCGGGTACCCGGTAAGCAAGGCGGTGCGGTTGCATAAGGTTGCGACAGCGTGATGGGGTAAAGCGCATGTGCTCCCACACCCACACCGTCATTCCGGCGCAGGCCGGAATCCAGTACGTCACACCGATCCGCAGGATCGCTAAAATTGCGTTCATGGCAATCAGCCTGATTGCCGCTTGCGCCCACGCCCAGACCTACCCGCACAAAACCATACGTATGCTCACCGGCCCCAGCGCCAGCGGCAGCGACATCGTAGCGCGGCTGATGACGCCCAGCCTGTCGGCCTCGATGGGACAGCCGGTGGTGGTCGAAAATCGCGCGGGCATCATCGCGGTGGAAACCGCAGCCAAGGCCGCGCCCGACGGTTACACCCTGCTCGTCTACGGCAGCGTGGTGTGGATGGAGCCGCTGCTACGATCCCAAGTGGCGTGGGATCCGGTAAAAGATTTTGCGCCCCTCACGCTGGCCGCGCGCTCGCCCAATATTCTGGTGGTGCATCCCTCGCTGCCGGTCAACAACGTACAAGCCTTGATCGCGCTAGCGAAAGCCAAGCCCGGCGAACTGCGCTATGCCTCCGCCGGCTCCGGCACCACCGCGCAACTCGCCGCCGAATTGTTCAAGTCGATGGCCGGCAAACTCGACATCGTGCATGTGCCGTATAAGGGCTTGACCCCGGCGCTGATCGATCTGATCAGCGGCCGCGTGCATCTGAGTTTTGCGGTGGCGGCCTCGGTCGTCGGCCAGATCAAGTCGGGCAAACTTAAGGCGTTGGCGGTGACCAGTGCGCAGCCTTCCGTGCTCGCGCCGGGGTTGCCCACCATGACCGAATCGGGATTGCCGGGTTACGAGTCCGTGTTGATTATCGGCGCGTTCGCACCGGCGAAGACACCGCCCGCCATCGTCACCCGCCTGCATCAGGACATGGTGCAGATACTGACCACGCCCGCGATCAAAGACCAACTGCTCGCCACCGGCACGGAAGCCGTGGCCGGCACGCCGGAACAATTGCTCGCGGCGGGACAAGCCGACATGGCGCGCTGGGGCAAGGTCATTCGTGATGCGGGCATCAAAAGTGATTAAGCCACTTGCGGTTGCGCTGGCGCTTCTGCCGGCTACGGCGCCGGCGCAAATGTTCCCCAGCAAACCCATCCGCATGATCGTGGCGTTCCCGCCCGGCGGCGGCACCGATATCGTGGCGCGAATTATCGGCACCCGGCTCGGTGAATTTTTCAAGCAACAGGTGATCGTGGACAATCGCGCGGGCGCCGACGGCATCATCGGCACCGAGATCGCCGCCAAGGCCAACCCGGATGGCCACGTCATGTTCATGGGCACCGCGGGAAACCTCGCGATCAATCAAACGTTGTATGGCAAAACGCCCTTCGATATCACGCGGGATTTCATGCCGGTAACGCAGGTGGTGTCGGTGGACATGCTGCTGACGGTGCATCCGGCATTGCCGGCAAAAACCGTGAAGGAACTGATTGCGCTCGCCAGGGCCAAACCGGGCGCGCTGAACTATGCCTCCACCGGCATTGGCGGCATACCGCACCTGACGGCGGAACTCTTCAACCACATGGCCGAGATCAAACTCCATCATGTGCCGTATAAAGGCGGCGGCCCGGC
>VFLF01000327.1 GCA_009885185.1 Nitrosomonadales bacterium
CAGCGCGTCGACAAGCACAAGAAAATTCACATGAAAGTGCCGCTGCACTTTATCAATGCCGATATCTGCGTCGGCGTCAAAGCCGGCGGCGGCGTGGTGCAGCACATCATCAACGATCTCGAAATTCTGTGTCTGCCAGATGATCTGCCGGAATACATCGAAGTGGACGTCACGAATTTGGCGGTGGCGCATTCGATGCACGTCAACGACCTCGTCTTCCCCAAGGGTGTCGAGCCGATTCCGCGCCTGAAAAAAGAAAACCCCGGCGTGGTCACCGTGCAGTTGCCGAAAGAAGCGCCGGCCGAGGAAGCGGAAGTTGTCGCCAAAGCCACCGAGATCACCGGCCAGAAACCGGAAGATCCGGCTGCGGCAGCAGGCGGCAGCACCAAGGATGGCGGCAAGAAAGAAGCCCCGAAGAAAGAACCCGCCGCCAAGAAAGAAGGCGGCAAGTAATCGGGTTGATCGTTTCACGAACCCGCCGTATCGTCTCGATATGGCGGGTTTTTTTATGGACGGGTTGGTATGAAGCTGGTGGTCGGTCTGGGAAATCCCGGAACCAAATACGAGCGCACGCGCCACAACGCTGGGTTCTGGTGGGGAGACCTCATCGCTAACCAGGAGCGTGTAAGCTTCCGTCGCGAATCGCGTTTTCAGGGTTCCGCCGCGAAAGTGTCGGTTGCAAGCGGCGATACCTGGCTGCTCAAACCCGAAACCTTCATGAATGTGTCGGGGCAGGCGGTGGCGGCGCTGGCGGGCTATTACAAAATCGCCGCCAGGGACATACTCGTCGCGCACGATGAGCTCGATTTGCCGGCGGGCGGCATCAAACTCAAATTCGGCGGCGGGCTATCCGGACATAACGGCCTTAAAAGTATCGCCGCCAGCATCGGCACAAAGGATTTCTGGCGGCTGCGCATCGGCATCGGGCATCCGCGCGATGTGACGGCATCGGAGCAGGAAGTCGTCGATTTCGTGCTGCACGCGCCGCGCGTGGAGGAACAAAACGCCATCGATCAGGCCATGTCGCGCGCACTGGAAGTATGGCCGCAGATCATCGCCGATCAGATGGAAGCGGCGATGTTGAAGTTACACACGAAAAACTAGCGTTACAGGAAAAAACATGTCACTCAAGTGCGGCATAGTTGGCTTGCCCAACGTCGGAAAATCCACGCTCTTCAACGCGCTGACCAAGGCCGGCATCGCGGCGGAAAACTATCCGTTTTGCACCATCGAGCCGAACGTCGGCATCGTCGAGGTGCCGGACGCGCGTTTGACTGCGCTGACGGCGATTGCCAAGCCGGAAAAGGTGATTCCCGCCGTGGTCGAGTTCGTCGACATCGCCGGGCTGGTAGCAGGCGCGTCCAAGGGCGAGGGCCTGGGCAACCAGTTTCTCGCCAATATCCGCGAAACCGATGCCATTGCCCATGTGGTGCGCTGCTTTGACGACGAGAACGTGGTGCACGTGTCGGGGAAGATCGATCCGGTGTCCGACATCGAAACCATCAACACCGAGCTGGCGCTGTCGGACCTCGCGGCTGTCGAAAAGCACATAGCGAAATACGCCAAGCTCGCCAAGGCCGGCGGCGACAAGGAAGCGCAGCGGATGGTGGCCGTGCTGGAGAAATGCCTGAAGGTATTAAACGAGGCCAAGCCCGTACGTTCGCTGGATCTGTATGACGAAGAGAAAGTCATCATCAAGCCGCTATGCCTGATTACCGCCAAGCCCGCGATGTTCGTGGCCAACGTCAAGGAAGGTGGTTTTGAAAACAACCCGCATCTGGATGCGGTGCGGCGTTACGCCGAAGGCGAACACGCCCCGGTGGTCGCGGTGTGCGCGGCGATAGAGGCCGAAATCGCCGAGTTGAGCGACGACGACAAAGCGGTTTTCCTCGCCGACATCGGCATGACCGAGCCGGGATTGGACCGCGTGATCAGCGCGGGCTACTCGCTGATGGGCTTGCAGACGTATTTCACGGCGGGGCCGAAGGAAGTGCGCGCGTGGACCATCCACAAGGGCGACACCGCGCCACAGGCCGCCGGCGTGATTCACACCGATTTTGAAAAGGGATTCATCCGCGCCGAAGTCATTGCGTACAACGACTACATCGCGGGCAAGGGCGAGCACGGCGCCAAGGAGGCCGGCAAAATGCGACTCGAGGGCAAGGAATACGTGGTGAAGGACGGCGATGTCATGCATTTTCGCTTCAACGTGTAAATTCAATATAGCGTTCGTTATAGTCCGATAGCATCCAGTTAAAATAATTAAATACATAAAATCAATATGATAGTTGACTGTTAGCGTTCGCTCTCGTCCGTTGCAATCCAAAACTAATGCGGGTATCGTTGAGGGTATTAAAATAGGATACCCACGAAGATACCCGCAATGCCACTCACTGATACCCGCATTCGCAGTGCCAAACCCCAAGCCACACCTGTAAAGCTCACGGACGGCGGCGGGCTGCACTTAGAACTGAGGCCGACTGGCAGCAAGCTCTGGCGCTACCGCTTTCGCCTGCATGGCAAAGAAAATGTGTATGCTTTGGGTGAATATCCGGTGCTCTCACTTGCCGATGCCCGCAAGGCGCGGGACGATGCCAAGAGCCTTGTTAAGCAAGGCATCAATCCCGCCGGTCAACGCAAGCTAGACCGACTCAAGGCGACTCATGCATCAAAAGAAACCTTTGAAGCGGTGGCGACGGAATGGGCCGATAGCCGTGCTATAGAATCCAAATGGTCGGAGTCTTATCAGCGAGGCGTGAACCGCGTACTTAAGGGTGACCTCTTCCCCGCTTTCGGCAATTTGCCCATGCGACAAATCAAGGCGGCGCACTTACTGGCGGCCCTGAGGGATATTGAAAAACGGGGCGCTCGCACCATCGCGGCAAAGGCCCGCTTTATCTCGTCCGAAATTTGGCGTTATGCTGTGGCTACACTCCGGGCTGATAGCGATCTGGCAGCATCCTTGCGCGGCGCTATCCGTATGCCTGAGCATGTGCATCATCCTTACCTCAAGCGAGACGAGATACCGGCTTTCCTCGCGGTGCTACGCAACTATTCAGGGCGGAAGGAAACTGCGACCGCGCTTAAATTGTTATTGTTGTTGTTTCCGCGACCGGGCGAATTGCTCGGTGCCCCTTGGGCAGAGTTTGACCTGGATTCAGCGCTTTGGCGGATACCGGCGCAACGAATGAAGATGCAGGAAGAGCACTTGATCCCGTTGCCGAGGCAAGCCGTTGATCTATTGCGAGGGCTTAAGTTTTTGACCGGTGACTATCCGTATCTTTTCCCGCACCGTGACTACCGGCACAAGCCAATGACGGACAACGCATTGCGGCAAGCCCTACGCATCTTGGGTTATTCGCGCAAGCTGACCCCGCACGGATTTCGTGGCACGGCGAGCACCGCGTTGAATGAATTGGGCTACCGTGGCGACTGGATCGAAAAGCAATTAGCGCATGAGGAACGCAAGCAAAGCCGGGCTTCATACAACCACGCTCTTTACCTGGAAGATAGACGAGTAATGTTGCAAGGGTGGGCTGACCTCATAGATCAAATGTCGCTATCCTGATAGCAACGTAACCCCGATCAAACTTGCAGCGTGACCGGCTAGAGCGCACTTGCTTTCCCACGGCAGAACCGCCGGGGTGCAGGGAAAACACTACGAGCGCTATAATTTCCTGGCAGAGAAACATCTGGCGCTGGAGAAATGGGCAGCCAAGCTCCAGCGCATTCTCAACCCCAAGCGCAAAGCGAAGGTGGTCGATCTGGCCAAGCGCAGACGTAAGGCCGCTTGATTCCGCCGTCGCCAGCTTTTCCCACCCGGAAAACCTTCCCGCATCGATAAAATTATAATTCCGCATTCAGCCCACTGCGACAACGTATAGCCGGACGCCTCTGACTGGCCACGCCGGAATCGCACGCAAGGGCGTGACGGGAGAGGTAATGGCAAGCGAAAGTAAAGAGCTACTGCAGTGGCAGGCCGGCTGGAAGCGCGCGGAATCCATTGCCATGTACACGCTATCGGGATTGCCGATGGACGCGAACCCCGAGTATCGCGATGCCATGTTCCGGGCATACCAGGCAGCGGTAAAACTCTGGGAACGACTGTGCAGCAGGGAGCAGCGAAGCGAAAGCGAGGTCAAGGCCGCAGCCAGGCAAATTGGCCTGATGCTGGACAAAGACAATCAAAGCCGCAAGAAAATACGCGGCCTGATCCCGTTCAACAAATTTGAGGCTCTCAAGGGGCAACGCGTTCTGGCGACAGAGCTTGCGTGGATCGTCGATATCTATCTGAGCGGCCCGAACGCTATCGTGCGGCCGCACCCGTCGATCAAGGCCTTTGGCCTTGCACAATGGAAGCCCTGGGAAATCATCTACGTCACGGGTCTTCGGGCCATCGATGCGGCGGTTCAGGCGTTCAACGCCGGCGATAGCGAACTGGGCCTGTGCCTGACCTTCGACGCATTGAACGAGATGTACCTGTGTGATGATTTCGCCA
>VFLF01000541.1 GCA_009885185.1 Nitrosomonadales bacterium
AACCCGAAACCATACTGCTGTGCCACGGCAACAACGAAAGCCATCAGGCGTGGTACGGCTGGGTGCCGCATCTGGCGCGCCACTACCAGGTGGTGCGCCCGGACATGCGTGGTTTTGGCTGTTCAACGCCGATGGCGCGGGATTTTCCGTGGACGCTGGATGTGGTGATTAACGATTACTTGAAGCTGATGGATTATCTGGGCGTGCAAAAATTTCACCTCGTTGGCGCGAAAATCGGCGGCGTGATCGGGCGCGCCTTCGCGGCGCGGCATCCGCATCGCGTTCAGTCATTGACGGTGGTCGGCTCGCCGCCGCCGGTGCGCGCGGATGCCGCCACGCGCGCGTTGCGTGTGCAGGAGGTGCTGGAACAGGGCATCGAACACTGGGCGCGGCGCAGCATGGCGTCGCGGCTGGGCAGTCAGTTCCCCAAGGAAGGCGTCGAGTGGTGGATCAAATACATGGGCCGCACGGCGGTATCCACCGAAGCAGGCTTCGCCGGCACGATCAATTTTTCCGATATCAGCGCGGACGTGGCGATACTCAAATGCCCGATGCTGGTGATTACCACGCAGGAAAGCGGCCTCGCCTCGGTGGAGCAAACGCGCGCGTGGCAGGAGCAAGTGCCGCACTCGGAATTGGTGGTGCTGCCCGGTGATTCGTTTCACGCGGCAGCGACGGATCCGGATGTTTGCGCGCAGACGTTGCTTGCGTTTGTGCGGCGGCATGCGATTGCGTCTTGATCGAAAACCAATCGGCACTTTCATCGATGCGAGCCGAGCATGATTAATTTAGCTTCGTCATTCCCGCGCAGGCGGGAATCTATAAGCCGTCGCAAGTGGCATGGTGTTATGGGTTCCCGCCTGCGCGGGAACGACAGGAGCGTGTTGTGAGGCTCTTGTTAACTGGAAATAAAGTTGTTTAAAAACAAATACTTACGTATTATTTTCTTGGGCGGCATCAGTGTCGCAATGTTCGCTAACGCGCATGCACAAAATTACCCCGCCAAACCCATCCGCATCGTCGTGCCATATCCGCCCGGCGGCGGCACCGATGTGGTGGCGCGCACGCTGGCGCAGAAGATGACCGAGGTAATGGGGCAGCAAGTGTTGGTCGATAACCGCGCGGGCGCGAACGGCATTATCGGTTCGGATGCGGTGGCGAAAGCCGCGCCGGATGGTTACACGGTGTTGATTACGCTGGCCACGCATGTGATTAACCCGGCGCTGTACGCGAAGCTGCCGTATGGCCCCGACGATCACGCGCCGGTGACGGTGCTGGCGGAGTATCCGTTTGTGATTACCGTGCATCCGTCGCTGCCGGTGAAAAACGTCAAGGACTTGATCGCGTTCGCGAAGTTGCGCCCCGGCCAGTTGACCTTTGCGTCGTCGGGCAACGGCAGTGGCCCGCATCTGGGCATGGAACTATTCAAAAGCATGGCGGGCATCGACGTGATACACGTGCCGTACAAAGGCGCGGGGCAGGCGATGACCGATTTGCTGTCGGGGCAGGTGCCGATTTTTCTGAATAATTTTCTCGCGGGCGCGCAGATGATTAAGGCGGGCCGCTTGCGCGCGCTGGCGGTGACCAGCGGCAAACGATCCGGCGCCGCGCCGGAGGTGCCGACGGTGGCCGAATCCGGCTTGCCCGGTTATGCCGTCAGCGGCTGGTACGGCATGATGGCGCCCGCCGCCACGTCCGCTTCCGTGTTGCGCGCGCTGCACGAGGGCACGGTCAAGGCGCTGAAATCCAAAGAAGTCAGTGCGCGGCTGTCGATCGAGGCGGCGGAAATCGTCGCTGGCACGCCACAGGAATTCGCCGCGTTTCTGAAAGCGGAATCCGAGAAATGGACGGCGGTGATACGCAAAGCCAAAGTGCGGCTTGCGGAGTGAGGCCTGTTTTGCACGCTATCGACACACGGTAGATACGGCAAGTCTGAAAGCGGGCTTTACTTCATGCGTCTATAGATAAACTCAGTTGTCCCGCCTACATGCCAGGCAGGAACCGTGTATTTCAGCTCGTCGCCGGTAAGCGTAATTTCGCGCTTTTGTTCCACGCCTACCCAACTAGCCCAGGTGCTGCCTTTAATTCGCACTGTGAGCACCTTGCCATCGGAACTAATCGAATAGTCGCCAAAGCTAGCAATGCCTGGTTGCACCGCTACGCTGCTTTCTGCTGCCATTTCCGCCGTGGCGCGGCTCACCGGCAGTTGACCCGTTGAATACTTGGGCATGCTTGGCCGAGCGTTTAACGAGGAATAATCGCCGCCCGCCGTAAATATCATGACGCCGTGGAAATCAGCGTCAAATCCGGCATTGGGCGTCGAAATGCCGTGCTTGCTGGTGTGTATCTCGGACACAAGCCGCCAAGTCCCGACAATACCACGCCGTGCGTCCGTCCCCGGCTGTTGTGCGTGTGCTTGGCTGAAAGCCGCCAGCATCAAACTGGCTGTTACCCCGTGGCTTGCCACGCCAATCGCAAAGGCAGTAGCGGCGAGTGCCCTGAAAGTTCGAGAGGGCCTCATGGCGCTAAGGTGTAATATTCAATGAACACACGCCTGCCAATGGCAGCGCCGATGGCACGCCCGTCAACCCGCTGCGCGTCGTTCAACTGTCCTTCCAGAATGATCGCCACTGCCGCCTGCACGGCACAGAGCGCAAGGTGCGGCGGATCGCGCGGCGCCAGGCCGTGCGTCCGCGCGGGATGCCTCGATGTATGCTTCTTCGGCCGCGAGCAAAGCCATCGCATATAGCCTTGCGCGCTCAAGGGCACTCAGGTTGGTGGCGGCGCTGAGCGCAACCAGCACGCCATTCCATGCGCGCGGATCGATGCGCTATACGGGTTCCCCGGACGCACGGTGCACGGGGCTGGCCGGCTGCGTGGATGGCACTTGAGCCGCTGCTGCTGTTTTATCGCGTCGCGCCGCCCAAACGATGGCGGCGACGCTTTTCCCGGCGATGCCGCCCGTCGCGGAGCCGCGATCATCACGCATCGCATCCAGTGACAGTTGCAGCCGGTCTTTCAGCGCCTCTTCCTGGCCAGGAAAAATTCGCGTGAGTAAATCGTGTGCCGCCGTTGCCACCGCCGCGTCGGGCGAAGCGCATTGCAAGCCGGATGGCCTGACGGCATAGCGCTGCACGTAGCGTGCCTCGATAAAGTTGAGCGCCTCGAACATTGCGGTATGCACGGTGGCCATCGTATGCAGCGCATGCCCCGCGCTGGCACTTGATGTAGCCGCCATCTCCAGGGCAATCTGGTTCCACTCATCAACCGCGTCCGCCTGTGCAGCGGTGTTCAGCAGCACCCAGGCCGCGCCGGCCAGCCATACCGTCACGTGCATTGCGCGCGTTGCCATATTCCAGGTTATGTCATTGGTTTCACTTCAGTCACATCCAGCGAGGTTTTTTTGCACGCACTCCCGCGCGAGTTTTTGCGCCACCGCAATCTGCATCGTCGTCATGGATTGGGCGGCAAAGCCACGATTCCTCGCGCCGTTGGCGTCACCCGAGTCCGCGCTGATGCTGAACCACATATAGGCGCGCACGTAGTCCTGTGCAGCGCCGCGACCCTCCGCATACATCACGCCAAGGTTATTCTGGCCCGCCGCGCTGCCCTGTTCCGCCGCCAGGCGGTAGAGCCGCATCGCCGCCGCAAGGTTACGCTCGACGCCGTGCCCTTTCTCGTACATCGCCCCCAGATTATTTTGTGCGTCCGGGTCGTTGTTCATTATCGCCAGTCGGTACCACTTCAACGCCTGTGTGTAATCACGCGGTACCCCTACTCCGTTGTCGTACGCAAGCCCGATATAGTATTGCGCGGCCACATTTCCCTGCGCCGCGGCCAGTTGAAACCACTCGAGTGCGGTATCGTGGTTTTTGACCACCCCGCGCCCGTCGCGATACATAAAGCCAAGGTTGACCTGCGCCATGGTGTTGCCTTGTGCCGCCGCCAGCCGGTACCATTTGAGTGCTTGCGCATAGTCTCGCGCAACACCTTGCCCTTCTTCATAGCCATAAGCAAGGCCGAACTGTCCGCCCGCATCCCCTTGCTCTGCGGACAACTGGTACCACTTGAACGCCTCGTTATAGTTCCGCGCAACGCCCTGGCCGGTTCGATCCATGAATGCGAGGTTGGATCGCGCCCTGGCTTCACCCTGCGTCGCGAAGGTTCGCATTATCGAATAGGCCCGCACAAAATCGCCGCGCATATAGGCAGCGTTACCCTCGGCGAAGGTTGCCGCCATCACCGAGGCTGCCATCAGTAGCAGCATTCCCAGCAAAGTAAACGCAAATGTTTTCATGGTCATCGCCGCAGGAGGGGGGGCGCAGCCCGGCTCCATGCCCTTTGTGTCAAGAAATTTGGCCGCTAACTGCTCGCAGTCATGCCCGTTGCTTTTACGATCTGCGACGCCTTTTTCATTTCCTCGGCCAGGAACTCGGTGAACTGCTCCGGCGTGCTGCCTACCGGCGTCGCGCCTTCGTTGGCCAGGCGCTTTTCGATTTCGGGCAGCTTGAGTATGCGCGACATCTCCGCGTGCAATTTGTTGATGGCAGCTTGCGGCGTGCCGCTGCGCACCAGCAGCCCGTACCAATGCGTGAGGTCATAGCCGGGCATGCCCGCTTCGGCAATAGTTGGCAGATTGGGTAACACTGCGGCGCGCGTGGCGCTGGTAACGGCCAGCGCACGTACCTGGCCGGAGCGCACGTATTGCACGGATTGCAGCGACGCCATGAAATACATCTGGATTTATCCAGCGATCAAGTCAACCACAGCGGGCGGCGCGCCCTTGTACGGAACGTGATTTATTTTCGTGCTGGAGAGATGCTTGAATAACTCGGCGGCCAGATGCGGCGGCGAACCATTGCCCGACGTACCGTAGTTCACCTCGCCGGGGCGCGATTTCAATACGGCGATGAGTTCCTTGACCGAGCGCGCCGGAAAGGATGGATGCACCACCAGCATCAG
>VFLF01000735.1 GCA_009885185.1 Nitrosomonadales bacterium
CAACTGCACCGTTGAAGGAGCGATCCACTCCTTCAACTGGCCGACCCCGCCCGCATAGCCGCGCTCCTGAAATCTTGCCCAGCAACCGTCGCCGGAATCCAGCGCGGCTTGGCCTGCTCGATCGCGAGCGAGCAGGTAGTCCTTTCGCCTAAGCCGGGGTAACGGCTGGGTTAGATTCAGTTTCTTTTTGAGAAAGGTCATGCGATGACTTCATGCTTCACCAATATCAACAAAACCGGTAGTCGCCTGGCATCGACACTCATGCTGCTGGTTGCAGCCGCCCTAAGTCTCGACTCAATGGCGCAAGCCTATCCGGATCGAACGGTGACCATCGTCGTTCCCAATCCGCCGGGCGGCGTAGCGGACTTGGCAGCCCGCATGATCGCTCCGAGGCTGACGGAAGCGCTCGGGCAGCAGGTGATCGTGGACAACCGTCCAGGCGCCGGCGGCTCGATTGCGGTGGGCTTTGTGTCCAAGGCAAAGCCTGACGGCTACACGTTGTTGATGGGGACGATCGCCGACATCTCGATCTATCCGTTGATGATGCCGACCTTGCCATATGACACCTTGAAGGATTTTTCGCCGATTGCGCCCGTCAGTAGCACAGCGCTGACTATTGCGGTCCACCCGTCGGTACCCGCGCGTAATCTGCAAGAACTGGTCACGCTAGCCAAGGGGAGTCCTTCGAAACTGGCTTTTGCATCGGCGGGAAACGGTACGCTGAACCAACTGGTGGGCGAGTGGTTTTCGCATGATGCCGGCATCAAGATGAATCACATCCCGTACAAGGGCGGCGGTCCGTCGACCCTGGACGTGATCGCGGGCCATGTGCCAGTTGGCATCATCGCCGTGTCGGCCGCAAAACCGAATGTCAGCGCCGGTCGCCTGCGCGTTCTGGGCGTCAGCACGGCCAAGCGCCTGCCATTCGAGCCGAACTGGCCGACCATCGCGGAGTCCGGTTTCCCGGATTTCAGCGCTTCGATCTGGGTCGGACTGTTCGCACCGGGCTCGACGCCAAAGGAAATCGTCGCGAAACTAAACGCGGAAGTAAATGCGATTTTGAAATCGCCGGAAATACGGGAAAGATTTCACGCGCAGGGCGCGGACGTGCTCGGCGGGTCGCCGAACGATCTGTCCGCCACGATCCACAATGACCGGCAGCGTTATGGGCGCATGCTCAAGGACTTTAATATTCGCCTGGACTGATCCGGCACATGATTGACATCCAGAAAGGAGCAAGAGAATGGGAGACAAGTCCTCCAGATTCATCGCCGCCGTGGCGCAGGCCAAGCCGATATTCATGGACCGCGAAGCGACCGTCGACAAGGCGTGCAGGCTAATCGCCAATGCGGCCGAAGGCGGTGCCCGAATGATGGCGTTTCCCGAAGCGTGGATACCCACATTTCCGTACTGGCCGCGCGGCCTGCCGCATCCGCAACGCAAGCTGAGCACGGATGCTTACGTGGCGCTTTATAACGAAGCAGTGGAAATTCCCAGCCCGGTCACCGACCGTCTGTGCGCCGCGGCGCGCAAGGGCAAGATCAACGTGATCATGGGTCTCACCGAAAAGGAAGGCCGCCAGGGCGGCACCATGTACAACACCATGCTGTACATATCTTCGATGGGTGAAATTATCGGCAAGCACCGGAAGCTGATGCCCACGCACGAGGAGCGCTGCGTCTGGGGTATGGGCGGAGCCGAAAGCCTGCAGGTCTACGACACGGATTGCGGTCGCCTGTCCGGTTTGGTATGTGGCAACAACCACATGACTTTGGCGAAATATGCGCTGCTGACGCAAGGCGAGCAGATCCACGTTGCGTCGTGGCCGGCGCGCACCGGTATGAAGAACCTGGTGGATGTCGCCAGCCGGAACTACGCGATGGAAGGACAGGTATTCGTTTTGTGTGCGGCGGGGCACTTGACGCTGGATGACGTACCCGATGATTTCCCGCTCAAGTCACAGACGGAGTGGACTATCGCGGGCGGCAGCGGAATCATCGATCCCATGGGCAATTACCTCGCCGGCCCGGTGTATGACCGCGAAGAGTTGATTCACGCTGAAATCGACCTCGACAAGATCATCGCTGCCAAGTGCACCCATGACACGACGGGTCATTACGCCCGCCCGGATCTGCTGCATTTCGAGATACTGAAGCCCGTTCGTTCCGACCTGTCTTCCGCGTGATTTGCCGAGGTTGTCAGCGCAGCAGGCGATCCAACACGCGCCAAGCTCAGGTCGGCGCTGTCGAAGCCCACTTTTGATCCTGTTCCAGGTGCCGCCGATCAGCGATTCCGTGAAGACCCATTAAAATTAACGCCGGTAAGAAAAAGAAGCTGGCGATACCAAGGAGACAATGATTGTGAAAAATATATTGAGTCGAATACTGTTCGCCGTGGTGCTGGCGTTTGCACTCACCGCCCAAGCGCAGGATTATCCAACCAAGACAATCAAGATCATTGTGCCATATCCGCCGGGGGGCACGACCGATGCGCTGGCGCGCATCCTCGCTCAAACGCTGTATGGGAAATGGGCTCAGCCAGTGATCGTTGAAAACCGCGGAGGGGCCGCCGGCAATATTGGCGCCGAGGCGGTATGGAAGGCCACACCGGACGGCTACACGCTTCTGTTCGCCGCCCCGGGGCCGTTTGGCCTCAATAAAATCCTTGACAACAAGCTTCCCTACGACCCGGACGCCTTTGTGCCGGTCTCGGTCGTCGCAACCAGCCACAGTGTGCTGATCGTGCACCCGAAGGTAGGCGTGGACAGTGTGCAGCAGTTGATTGCCCTGGCAAAAGCCAATCCCGACAAGCTGAGTTATGCGTCGAGTGGGAACGCGACCCTTGCGCACTTGTCGGCCGAGTTATTCAAGGCGATGGCCGGGGTCAAGATCGCGCATGTGCCATACAAGGGCAGCGGTCCTGGCATAGTGGATCTGCTGGCCGGACATGTCGACATGTCATTCGTGGAAATGGGCCTGGCGCTTCCGCATATCCGGTCCGGCAAGATGCGTGCTATTGCGATTTCCAGCGAAAAGCGCAAACCGATTCTGCCCGACGTCCCTGCCGTCGCCGAGGCGCTGCCAGGGTTCGTTTCCTCGGCCTGGTTCGGCATGGTGGCGCCCCCGAAAACCCCGGCTGCGATCGCGAACAAGCTCTCGGCTGCGATTGCCGAGGCACTGAAGCAGCCTGACGTCGCGAAGCGACTGACTGAAATGAATGTCGATGCGATCGGCAGCACTCCGGCAGAAATGGTGCAATTCACGAAGCAGGATAATGAGCGCTGGGGCAGCGTAATCCGATCCAGCGGCATGACAGTCGAATAAGCCCATGATGCGCGACCATACCGACGACCCCGACGATCGCCTGGCACGGGCCGGGCGTTTGCCTTTCTACTCGTCGGACCGCGCCGCATCCAACAAACACAATTCAAGGAGACAACGATGGGACTAAAGGGCACTTCTATAAATTCACCAAACCCCGTTCGGGCTGAGCCTGTCGAAGCCTTTAGCTAATAAAACACCCACTTAGCGAGCAGACCCTTCGACAAGCTCAGGGTGAACGGCAATTTATAGAAGTGCCCTAAAGAAGAGTGCAACGGAGCCGGACAGCACGGGACCAATGTACCGACAGGCATCATGGCGATCTCCCTGCGGTCACGATGCCGGAATCGCCGGTGACGATCACCGGAATACGCGCG
>VFLF01000421.1 GCA_009885185.1 Nitrosomonadales bacterium
AGCGCGGGGTACGGCTTGACGCCCCAACTGCCGATGGCTCGCAACTTGCCTGCATTCACATAGGTAATCACCGCCGCCGGTCCGCCGCCGGTAATCTGCGCGTGGCCGCCCAGCGCCTGCGTGATCGCCGGCCCGCCGCCGGTGGTGGGCAGATGGCGGAACTTGACCTTCGCCGCGCTGGCGAACATTTCCAGCGGCGTGTGGGTGATGCCGAACGGCCCGGAGGTGGAATACACCAGCTCGCCTGGCCGTGCTTTCGCCAGCGCGATCAGTTCCTTGGTGTTTTTCACCGGCAGTTGCGGATGCGTGGTGAGGATCAGCGGGTCGGCGGACAGCAGCGCGAGCAATTCGATTTGCTCCAGCGTGTACGGCGATTTCACGCCGTAGAGTTTGTCTTTTTCAACCGCCAGATAAAGGTTCGGCGTGGTTACCAAAATGTGATGGCCGTCGGGCGGCTGGTTCGCCACAAACGCGGTGCCGGCGGCGGCAACCGCGCCCGGACGATTGACCACCGGCGCGGGCTGGCTGGTGAGTTTTTCGAGGATGGCCGATAGCGGCTGCGCGTGGATCTGGTTCATGCCGCCGGGCGGGTTGGGCACGGTGATGGTGATGGCCTTGGTGGGGTAGTCCTGCGCGTTCACGCTTAGCGCTGCCGCTGTTGCGAACGCGGCGGCGCAGGTGATGGCGGTCATGCGGATAGTGGCATTCATAGTTAGGCTCCTCCAGTGTTATGTCCGATAACATCTCGGCGATGCCGCGTTGTAATGGGCTTTGCCGCGCGCGTCAACTGCCGCCAGAGTCTACACGCGGCCCAGCGTGTCGTTAAGCTTCGCGCCACGCGAATGATCCCGGATCGAATGCTGCTGTTTCCGCTCGTGGCGAGCCTATCGAACCTTAAGCGCCACCCACTTGCACCACCCGCTTATTCAGACTGTGACGGCTTCACGCTCGTGTGCCATGCGCAACACGATACTGGCCACGCGCGTGCCCAGTGCCTCGGCAGTTTTTAGGTCGCTGGCGGGTATGGCTTCCGCGCCCTGATCGTTGTTCGATTGGGTCAGTGCACCGCTGAATCCACCCAAGCGGTTCAAATCATTGACGCTGCCCTTGCTGGTGTTATTGCCCGGCATCAGGCCGAGGCCGATCCAGACCATGCCGTGCTGCATTGCAAAGGTAAAAAGTTGCGTCACGCTGTTGAATTTGTCGCCGTTCTGGCTGCCGGAGTGGGTGAAGCCGGCGGCGATCTTGTCTTTCCAACCCTGTACGAACCACACCTTGGCGCTGGCATCCATGAAGGCTTTGAACTGGGCGGAGACCCCGCCCATGTAGGTAGGCGCGCCGAAGATGAGGGCGTCCGCGGTTTTGAGGTCGTCCCAGTGTTTGTCGATGTCGGTCACCGAAATCAACTGTGCCTCTACACCTTCCACGCCTGCCGCACCCCGTGCCACTGCCTTGGCGACCGCCGCCGTGTGACCATAACCGCTGTGATAAACCACTGCTACCTTGCTCATGATGCTTCCTTTCGTGGGTTAGATAAATTGATTTCAGGCCGAATTTCAGACCAAGTCGAACAACAGAAATTCCGCATCCCTGGCATTGCTCAGGGTGAGTCGGGTTTCGTCGGTGATGCGCGCGCCGTCTCCGCTGTCGAGCGCGAGCCCGTTGACGCTCACTTGGCCACTCGCCACATGCACATAGGCGCGGCGTCCGGGCGCCAGCGTGTGTGTGGCGGTTTGCTCGCCATCCAGCAGCGCCGCGTAAACGCGCGCATCCTGATGGATCGTGACCGAGGCATCCGCGCCATCCGGCGAAGCCACCAGCCGCAACCGCCCGCGCTTTTCTTCAATACCAAAGTGTTTTTCCTCGTAGCCGGGAGCTATGCCGCTCACGTCGGGCTCGATCCAGATTTGCAGGAAATGCACCCGCTCGGTGCGCGATGAGTTGTATTCACTGTGGCGCACGCCGCTGCCGGCACTCATGCGTTGCACATCGCCGGGCCGGATGACGGAGCCGTTGCCCATGCTGTCTTTGTGCTCCAGCGCGCCATCGAGCACGTAGCTGATGATTTCCATATCGCGATGGCCATGCGTGCCAAAGCCCTGACCGGCGGCAACGGTGTCGTCATTGATAACGCGCAGATGGCCAAAGCCCATGTGCGCCGGATCGTGGTAGCCGGCAAACGAAAATGTGTGCCACGAATCGAGCCAGCCGTGGTTGGCGTGGCCGCGTTCGGTGTTCTTGCGTATGGTGATCATGAAAGCTCCTGTGTATTGCGTGGAACGAAAGATATAGACGGGTGGTACTCATTGATAGCGGAATAATTTGATAGCTACAGTCAAAAATTACGAACAAAAATATTGTTTAAAAACAATTAATTATGATTTAATATACAAAAATAATGAAAATTTCGATCGATGCTCTGCTGACACTGGACGCCATCGACCGCAAGGGCAGCTTTGCGGCGGCAGCGCACGAGTTGCACCGCGTGCCCTCCGCGGTCACCTACGCCGTGCAGAAGCTGGAAGAGGACCTCGACGTGCTGCTGTTCGACCGCCGTGGTCACCGCGCCAAGCTCACCGCAGCCGGACGCGAATTGCTCGATGAAGGCAGGCACATCCTGCGTGCCACGGGCGAGCTCGAAGCCCATGTAAAGCGCGTGGCCACGGGGTGGGAAGCGGAGTTACGCATCGCCTACGATGACATCATCTCCACGCGCGCGATCCTGGAACTCGCGCAGGCCTTTCATCAACAGGATTGCGGAACGCGGCTGCGCATCACGTCTGAGGTCCTTGGCGGCGGCTGGGATGCACTTTGCTCCGGCCGTGCCGATCTGGTAATCGGCGCCTCCGGCGACGGTCCAGCGGGCGGCGGGTACGCAACCCGTCTGCTGGGCGAAGTGGCGTGGTGCTTTGCGGTTGCCCCGGGTCACCCGCTGGCCACAGCGCGTGAGCCTGTTCCCGAAAGCGAGCGGCTCGCGCACCGTGTTATCGTGGTCGCCGACAGCTCGCGCAACCAGCCTGCGCGCTCGGCCGGGTTGCTCACCGGGCAGGACACGCTGACGGTGCACAGCATGGAAGCCAAATTGCGGGCGCAGCAGATGAGCCTTGGCGTGGGCCATCTCACGCGGCAGGTTGCCGAACGCGAAGCCGCGGCAGGCCGGCTGGTGATAAAGCAAACCGTTGAAGCCCGCGCCCCCTCGCAACTTTACGTCGCCTGGCGCAGTGGGCGCGCGCATCGTCCGGGCAAAGCACTGACCTGGTGGATCAAGCAGCTTGAGCCTAAAGGCTGGCTTGAGCGTGCCTTGGTGTAAACTTCGCGCTCCGCGCGGGGGCGCACCCGCGCAGGTCTGTGCAACCCCGCGTCTTTATTCATTCACGAAAGCCACGTCATGTTTAACCCGTTCAAAAAACTCGAATTGATCGAAACCGAAGTGTTCATGTCGATGCCGGCGAATTTTCGCAAAAAGCAGCGCACGGCGTGGTCTGACCCCAACCGCCAGGGTGCGGAGGTGGAGTGTTTTCTCGAGGGCCCGTCGTTCGATCGCGATGGCAACCTGTGGTTTGTCGATATACCGTTCGGGCGCATTTTTCGCATCACACCGAAAAAAGACTGGGAGCTGGTCACGCAATACGACGGCTGGCCGAATGGGCTGAAAATCCACAAGGATGGCAGCATCTGGATCTGCGATTACAAAGAGGGGCTGCTCAAGCTCGATCCGAAAACCGGCAAGCTCGAGACCATTTTGCGCACCGCGTTCAGCGAAGGCTTCAAGGGCCTGAACGATCTGCACTTCGCCGCCAACGGCGATTTGTATTTCACCGATCAGGGCCAGACCGGCATTGCCGACCCGACCGGACGCGTGTTTCGTCTGTCCGCCAGCGGCAGGCTGGATCGCCTGTGCGACAACGCGCCCAGCCCCAACGGAATTACGCTGTCCACCACCGATAAACATTGCTACGTCGGCATCACGCGCTCGCAACAAATCTGGCGTTTGCCGATCATGGCCGACGGCAATATTTCCAAAACCGGCGTGGCGGTGCAACTCTCCGGCGGGGTCGGCGGGCCGGACGGCGTCGAGATGGATTCCGAGAACGGCTTGCTGGTGTGCCAACTCGGTGTCGGCATCTGGCGCTTTGATTCCAACATGCTGCCCACGCATTTGATTCATTCGCCCGATCACAAACATCATCATCTGGCGAACATCGCGGCGGGCGGCCCCGATCTGAAAACGCTGTACATCACCGAATCGCTGTCGGGCGATATCCTGATGGCGAAGCTGCCGGTGGCGGGCAAGAAATTGTTCTCGCATCAATAACACTTAGGCTCCTTCCCCCGCTTGCGGGGGAAGGTTGGGATGGGGGCGCGCGGAGATACCGCGAAGCCCTCTCCCCAGCCCTCCCCCGCACTGCGTGCAAGGGAGGGGGCTTCCGAGGCGTTTTGAGTCCATCTCTACAGTCTCCCATCCGCACCGGTTTCCGCAAAGGCGTCCGCGACGCCTTCGGCCCCGCCGCCGCGGTGATGACGGCGGGCTTCATCGGCTTTGGCGCGCTGGCGAGTGATTCAGGGATGCCGTTCTGGATCGCCGCCTTGGCCACCGCGCTGATGTGGGCGCTGCCGGGACAGATCATCCTCGCCGAGATGGTCGCGGCAAAAGCCGGCGCCATCGCGATAGTGGTCGCGGTGTGGCTGAGCGCCGTGCGCTTTTTGCCCACCGGTATGTCGATCATGCCGATGATGCGCTTTGAGCGCCGCGAGCTGCTGAAGAAACTTTGTGTCGCGCAGTTTGTCGCCAGCACCAGTTGGGTGCTGTCGATGCGCAACTTCCCCGCGATGCCGGTGGCCGAGCGCGCGCCATGGCTCGTTGGATTCGGCACGGTGTGTACCACGCAGGGCATCGTGCTGTGCGGCATCGGTTATCTGCTGGTGGGCGTGGTGCCCGCCGAAGTTCAGGCGGGGCTGGTGTATGTGACGCCGATTTACTTTCTGTTGCTGATGTTCGGCGACATACGCTCGCGCACCATGGGCGTGGCGGTGACGTGCGGCGTGATCAGTGTGCCGCTGGCGCATCTGGTGTCGCCGCAGTGGAGTTTGCTGGCGGGCGGCGTGGCGGGCGGCACCCTTGCCTACCTTATTTTGCGTATGCATAAAGACAAGGCGCGCTGATGGATCTGCTCGCGCTCACCTTGCTGTGCGGGCTCGCCACGTATTTCTGGCGCGCGATGGCGGTGCTGCTCTCCGGCCGGCTCACGCTCGACAGCGAACTGTTTCGCTGGGTGGAATGCGTGGCGTACGCGATGGTCGCCGGGCTGATGATGCGTATTGTGCTGCTGCCCTCCGGAGTGCTGGCGGCGTCCCCCACGGCGGATCGCGTCGCGGGCTGTTTGATTGCGCTGGCGGTGTATCGCTTGTGCAGGCGCAACCTGCTGGCGGGCATGGGCGCTGGCGTGGGCTTTTTTGTGTGCGCGGCGTATGTGCGGCAGATGGGGTGACGGGAATCGCGAAAACTTTGATAGGATAGACACACCATGGTTTCCAGTCATCGCCCTCCGCTACGCGCCGCGCTCGGTTTCGTCTGCACGTTGCTGGCAGCGCCCGGCCTTGCCAACGACAGCGGTATGTCGAAACCGGCTTTCACCGAGAGCGAAATCAAAACCATTGTGTCGCACGGGCCATGGCCCGCGCACGCGTCGCTGGATGCGACCAACCGCGTATCGGGCAAGCACGAAGCGGTTGAATTCGGCACGCGGCTGTTTTTCGATCAGCGCCTGTCCGGCAATGGCAAGGTGTCGTGCGCAAGCTGCCATGTGCCGGAGCGCAACTGGACCGACAACCAGCCGCGCAGCGTGGGCGTGGCCGAGCTGGACCGCAACACGCCGACGCTGATGAATCTCACGGGCGCGC
>VFLF01000077.1 GCA_009885185.1 Nitrosomonadales bacterium
CGCCACGCCGATGGCGTAGGCCACCTGAATTTCGCACTTACTGGCCAATCCAGCGGCAACAATGTTTTTTGCCACGTAACGCGCGGCGTACGCGGCTGAACGATCCACCTTCGATGGATCCTTGCCGGAGAACGCGCCGCCGCCGTGGCGTGAGTAGCCGCCGTAGGTGTCGACGATAATTTTGCGTCCGGTCAATCCGGTGTCGCCTTGCGGTCCGCCGATAACAAAACGACCGGTGGGGTTAATCAGGTATTTCGTTTCCTTGGAGATCATGTTCTTCGGCAGCACCGGCTTGACGATCTGCTCGATCACGCTTTCGGTCAGCGGCTCGTGCGAAATGTCGTCGGTGTGCTGGGTGGAGATCACCACGGTGTCGATGTGATGCGGCTTGCCGTCAACGTATTGCACGGAGACTTGCGACTTCGCATCCGGGCGCGCCCAAGGCAGGCGGCCATCGCGGCGCAGTTCGGCATGGCGCTCCATCAAGCGGTGCGCGTAGTAAATCGGCATCGGCATCAGTTGCGGTGTTTCGTCGCAGGCAAAGCCGAACATCAAACCTTGATCGCCCGCACCCTGATCGAGATCGAGGCCTTTGCCTTCATCCACGCCCTGTGCGATGTCGGGTGATTGCTGATCGTAAGCCACCATCACGCCGCAGCTCTTGTAATCAAAGCCGATATCGGAATCGGTGTAGCCGATGCGCTTGATGACTTTGCGCGCGACCTGCGCGTAATCCACGCGCGCGCTGGTGGTGATCTGGCCGGCCATGACCACCAGACCGGTGTGCGTCAGCGTTTCGGCGGCGACGCGACCGTTTTTGTCTTGCGCCAGAATGGCATCGAGCACGGCATCGGAAATGGCGTCCGCGATTTTATCGGGATGGCCTTCGGAAACGGATTCGGAGGTAAACAGGAAGTTGCTCATGAGAGTGATTCTTGGCTTCGTCGAGTGTAAAAAAGCGCATAGAATAGCACGGAAGTGTTTATTTTATAAGACAAACTGTGCTGGAATTCCTGTTCAGATCGGTCGCCCGGCTGCCCTTGTCGTGGCTGCATGCGCTGGGGGCCGTCCTCGGCCGGATGGTCTATGTTTGCTCGCCTTCCTACGCGGCCCGGTTGCGGGAAAACCTCCTTGCCAGCAAGGTCTGCGAGCCGGCGGCTAGCGACCGATTGATACGCCGTGCGGTGGCCGAAGCCGGCAAGGGTGTCGCGGAAATTGCCGCGCTGTGGTTTGCCGCGGATGACCGAATTCGCGGCTGGATGCATTGCGATACCTGGCCCGTGGCCGAAGCGGCGCGCGCGCACGGCAAGGGCATTATTTTCATGACGCCACATCTTGGCGGGTTCGAAATTTGCGCGCAGTATATCGCCCAGCGCATGCCGATCACCGTGATGTACCGTCCGCCCAAACTGCGCTGGCTGGAACCGTTGATGATTGCCGGACGTGCGCGCTGGGGCGCGGCAGTGGTGCCGGCCAATCTGAAAGGTGTGCGCGCCTTTTTCAGGGCGCTGAAAAGCGGGCAGGCGGTGGGGCTGCTACCGGATCAGACGCCCGGCGTGGGTGAGGGCGCGTGGGCGGATTTTTTTGGCCGGCCCGCGTACACCATGACGTTGGTGACACGATTGCAGGCATCCGGCGGAGCGCCGGTGGTGATGGTATCGGCGCTGCGGCTTGCAGCGGGGGAGGGGTTTCACATTTGTTTTGAGAACGTGTCGGTGGAAGATTTCACCGAGACCCGTCTCAATCAGGCGGTCGAGGCGGTCGTGCGCCGTTGTCCGGAACAATACCTGTGGGGCTACAACCGGTACAAGACACCAGCAGGTGCGCCCCCATCCCAAGCGGCGCAGTCAACGTGACGCGAATCGGTCTGGCTATCATCTGGCTGTTGCATTTCTTGCCGCTGCAACTGTTGGCCCCGTTGGGGCGCGCCGCCGGCTGGCTGCTTTACGGGCTGGCGGGAGAGCGGCGGCGCGTGGTGCTGGCCAATTTGAAACTGTGTTTTCCAGAACGCAGCGAGGATGTGCGCCGTCGCATGGCGCGTGCCCATTTTCAGGTGCTGGGTCGCGGCCTGCTCGAGCACGGTCTGTTGTGGTGGTCGTCCAAGGCGCGCGTGCAGAAACTGGTGCGAGTCGAAGGCCTTGAGCATTGGCAG